>JBCBCD010000250.1:0-8392 GCA_038530915.1 Bacteroidota bacterium | reverse complement strand
GTAAAGAATATGCAGCACTATTTGAAAAACGAACCAGAGGAGAATTTAATGGCCGCAATAGCAGAATACTTTCGACTTCCATTTATCAGGATGTTGCTTATGCAGAAATTGAAGTATTGATATCTTCTATTAATGCTCGCTTTATTGATTTAATTCTATTAAAGAAGTTTGGGGAAGATTGGAAAATAGTGAGCAAAACAGCTACAAGATTTCCTGCAGAAAAACCTTACACAGGTCCCCAACAAAAAGTCATTATGAGTGGTTTGAAGAAACCCTGGAGTATGGATTTTATCAACAATAAAGAGGTCATTGTAGCTGAGAAAGACGGTGATTTACTTTGGGTGAATCTTGAAAGTAAGGAGAAAAAAGTCATTAAAGGTTTCCCTGATGATTTATTTACGCCATTACAATTGGATGTAAAAAAATACCCAAAAGGAACTTACCCTACTTCTGTTGACGGCCGACTGGTCAGAATGAATGCCGGTATTTTTGAAGTACTCCTAGATCCGGATTTTGAAAAAAACAAGTACATCTATGTTTCTTATGTCTCTGAAAAAGGAGATACCTACGCGCTAAAAGTCATTCGTGCCAAATTAATCAACAATACACTTACCGAAGTAAAAACCCTCTTAAATCCCGGTCCCTATGTACCGGGACTTTATCATTTTGGAGGTGGCATGACCTTTGGAGCTGATGGTAAACTCTACATAACTGCCGGAGAGCGGTTATTTTACGAATACCTTAAAGAAGGATTGGCCATAGCTCAAGACTTAACTGATGAGCGAGGAAAAATATACCGAATCAACCCTGATGGCAGTATTCCGGAAGACAATCCTGATTTTGGTACCGATGCAGTCAAAGGAATGTACGCAGTGGGGATACGTGCCGCACAGGGCATCACTTTACATCCATTCACCGGTCAAATTTGGTTTAGCGAACACGGCACCATACAAGGAGATGAGATCAACCTCTTGCAAGCAGGTGCTAACTACGGCTGGCCCAATGTAACGAGTGGAAAATATCGCTCACCAGGCTATCAACCAGCGGAAGTACCCAATGCCAACTTTACTGCTCCCATTCACTATTGGTTGCAAACAGTCGCTCCTACCGGCTTGGTTTTTTACAATGGATATGAATTTTCGGAATGGCAAGGCGACTTAATCGTACCAGGACTTTCCAGGGGAAGTCTTTGGCGTGTTAGTCTGGAAGGAGAAAAGGTCAAAATAGTAGAGGAGTTATTCATGGACCATCATGTAAGATTGAGAAAAGCAGAAATGAGTCCTGACGGCAAGTTGTACATTTTGACAAGTGAAGAAAATGGCAAGATCATAGAAATTACAAAGTAAAATAAATGTGGCTGGTGTTTCCTGAAGGGATACCAGCCACATTTATTTTAGTGAACGACCACCACTTTTCCACTGGCCAGCCGCTTCCCATTTTCAACTATCTCATAATAATGCAATCCTTTAATCCATTCTTGAGTGTCTATGCTGAATTGAAAATCAGTAAGCTCTTGCTGATGTATGATTTGGCCAAAGGCATTGAAGAAGAATAATTGTGTATTGCCTTCCTGCAAAGGCCCGGTCAATTCCAGTTCAAATCTGAGTACTCCATCGGTTGGGTTAGGAAAAACCTTAATCCCAAAGTTTTCAGCATAAATGGTATCTTCTACTACTTCCACACTATTTTCTCTAAATGTTTCAAAAATAACATCAGGTGAAAAGCGACACAAAGAATCGGTCTTCATGACAAAAACTCGATCAGCTGGAAAAGCTGCACTAGCTGAAAGTGCAATCCCTACTATCACAAAGCCTTGGTCTTGAGTGCTTGCTATGTCTCGGATAAACACATTTGCCCGTAAATTGTCTAAAGTGTAAGTCTCTGCACAGATAAGGTTGCCATCTTGATCAAATTTGGCCATAAAGCTATCCGCATTATTAGGGTTTGCCGTCAATACAATATTACCCACCGTATCAACAGTAAGTGCCCGTGTAGCTGTAGGATATAGGGCAATATCTGTACCTAATTCCGGATATTCTTTGTACCATAGTTGCTCACCGGATCGACTGTATTTTGTTAAAAAGAAAACATTGGCAGCGGTACTGCCCAAAAAGACAGACTGCTTGTCATGAGTTTGAATAATATTGCGTACAAAAGCCAAAGAATCACTCCAAACTTCTGTTCCATCTTTAGTCATTTCTTTCATTCCACGACCACCAATGGCAAATGAGTAGTTCAAGTCATCAAACTGAAAAAACTTACTACTCCTCCATGGGAGGATTAAACTATCTTGTAAAATACCTTCATCAGAAAATTGATACAATATAGACGATCTAGTCAGAAACACGGATAGCAATGAGATATCATTATTTTCATCAACCGCAAGATGAAGAAATTGATTGCCAAAAGGGTAATCGCGTTTCCAAATGATTTCCCCTTCGTCATTAATTTTAATCAGTGATGATTCAAAACGATCTTCTCCTTCATTAAACTTATTGCCAATGAGTACAATTTGGTCATCTGGTAGAATTTTCAAGTCTATAGTTACAAAGTTTTCATCATAGTTTTTACGCCACAACACGCTACCATTCTGATCTAGTTTTATTATGTTCCCAACTTGTCCCCCGCCAAGGTATATTTCTCTTTTACTATTTTCAGCTACTGTATAGCCTCCATCTTGTAAAATAAAATCGTCTTCATTAAAATAACCAAGCACTTTGGTCCAAACTTGCGCTTGTAAAACAATAGGAAAGGCCAAGAATAAAATAGGTAGAAGGTACTTCATGAGTCTAGTCTTTTTTAAGGTGAAAAATAGACCTGGAATTCATAATACCCAACTCATATCATTATCCTTTGTTTCTTATAATTTGTCAGCTGCAATCATTTACACCTAAAAAACCACTGGAAGTTCTTTATACTCAAACCAGTCGAAATCTGCTTTTTGTCTTAGACCGCTCATATCCTGACAACAGATGCCGACAAAAGCTCCTGTAAAGGCAGGCCTGTACCTGTTTTCATCATCCCTTACATAATCATCGGAAAGTATACTTCCATCTAATACCGATCCAACTTTTATCCATTGATCATCTTCCAGTGCATAGTAAAATTGAAGCTCTGCTCTATGGAAATCGAGCTTTAATAGAATCTCTCCTGACTGGGGAAGCAAAATTGGTTGTTCCAACCTTTCTTTGATTGTATATTTATCACAAGTAAGTATTTGCAGATATCGCTGGCCATCCGTATCCCCCATAATATGTAGATAGTGCCAGTGATAAGTATTGTAATAGCCAATTAAGCCGGCTAATTGCTGATATGATTTAGGAGAAAAATCCAGTTTCGTACTGGCTTCTACATGAAAATGCTGAACTCTACGTGCGATCATACTCTGACGATGCAAGGAAGAAAGTGATTCTTGCCCGTATACTCTCAAATAAGAAGGACGCTCTGTAAGGCTACACCAGCTTTCTTCAATAGGAATTCTTAACGATTGGAAATGAATATTGAGTTGATGCGTATTAAAATCTTCTCTTTGATGTTGCAGTGTATTGTCTTGTTCAACATTGAGGGGAAGTTCCAAGCTGGCTAATTTACTTCCTGATTTAGTGTATGGCCAATCATGATTTTCCCAGATCAATTCTTCAATAGCTGTTTCCCGCCCTAAAGTGCAGCGTCCACGTTTACTCAATGGTCTACTGGCTAAAAACACCATGAACCAATCTCCATTTTCCGTTTCTACCAAGTCGGCATGCCCGGTTCTTTGCAATGGATGATCAGCATCCCATCTGGCCGTAATAATGGGATTATCAGGATGCAGCTCATAAGGTCCGGTGATTGATTTTGATCGAGCCAATGAAACCGCGTGATTATATTCTGTGCCCCCTTCTGCTAACAACAGGTAGTAGTATCCGTCTTTTTTATACAAATGCGGTCCTTCTGTACATCCCAAGGGAGAACCCTCAAAAATATGGTACTCCGGCCCAGTTAATTTAGCTGCTATCGGATCGTATTCTTGCATAAATATTCCTCCAAACAATTTTCCTTTTCTATGGTCAACAATCATGCTCAAGAACCATTTTCTCCCGTCATCATCATGAAAAAGAGAACCATCAAAGCCAGCTGATGAAAGATAAATGGGTTCTGACCAATCTCCTAAGATATCATCAGTAGTTACCAAATAATTGGGCGTATCTTTCCAAAAACCCTGGAAAGAAAATACGTTAGAATAAACCAAATAAAAAGTACTTTCGTGATAACTCAAACAAGGTGCCCACACCCCACCAGAATCAGGTACCCCTTTCATATCCAATTGGCTAATTCTATTCAATGGTCTTGTTACCAATTCCCAATTGGCCAGATCTTTCGAATGATGAACCTGAACTCCGGGAAACCATTCAAAGGTTGAGGTCGCAATATAATAGTCCTCCCCCACTCTAATAATGGAAGGATCGGGATTAAAGCCTTTTAAAATTGGGTTATGAATACTCATTTTAGTAATTCTTTTTCAAGTTCTTCTAATGATTTGCCTTTGGTTTCAGGAAGGACTCTTGACATGATTAATAAGCCAACTATTGCAAACAAAGCATAGATGAAATAAGTAGCTGCATTACCCCAATTGGCCAACTCCCAAGGGAAGATAAATTGTACCAACCAACTGGTAAATGAATTGATGAATCCAACTGCTGAAATTGCAATGCCTCGAATATTATTGGGAAACATTTCTGAGAGCATGACCCACATAACAGGTCCCAAAGAGACTGCAAAAGAGGCTACAAAACCTAAGATTCCAATTAGGATTAAAATAGGATTCATTCTAATAGCTGCTTGCACTAAGGCTCCTTCATACTGCGAAAAAGTGGCTGTTCCTAGTTTTTCTTTAAGTGCATTTTTAAAAGCTACATCGTTATCGAATTCCTGATCAAACAGGGCGCTCAATTTTTCTATTTCCAGGTCTTTAATTTTATTAGCCGCTACTTCTGTTAGCTCATAGGAAGCTTGCTTGAAGCCATATGCCGTCAAACTCATACTAAGTGCAATACCAGCTAACCCAATTAGGATCAAAGGTTTACGGCCTATTCTATCAATAAAATTCATGGCTACCAGAGTAAAGACCACATTGATTATACCCACCCAAACTGCCTGAGCAAACGCTGCATTAGTACCTACGCCTGATTGTTCAAAAATAGCCGTGGCATAAAAATAGATGGCATTTACACCTGTTATCTGTTGCAGAATCCCCAGTATAATGGCCACAAATAATACATAAGTCAATCGACTATCAAAAAGGTTGGCCAATCGAGCTTTAGCTTTTGATTTGCCTTCTTCAATATTTTTTGCGATAGCTGTTGCTTCTTCCGCTGCTAATGCTTCTCCATGTATTCGTTGCAAAACAGAAATTGCTTCTTCCACTTTTCCCTTTACAAACAACCAGCGAGGGCTTCTTGGAACAGTAAATAAGGCAAAGAAATAGATAATGGCTGGTATACATTCCATGCCAAACATCCACCGCCAAATATTTCCATCATTCAACCAATCACTATTCTCTAAAGAGGACTGTAAAAAGTAATTGCTAAAATAGGCAGCAGAAAACCCCAAAACTATATTCAATTGCTGGATAGAAACCATTCGGCCTCTTTGCGCAGCAGGCGATATTTCAGCAATGTAAATGGGAGCGAGAATTAAGGCAGCTCCAAAAGCCAGGCCACCAATCATCCTTGCCATAACCAAATCAATATATCCTCCAGCAAAGGCAGACCAAATCGCCGATAAGATGTAGAGAAAAGCAACTACAATAAGTACCTTCTTTCTCCCAACATAATCGCTGATAGTACCTGCAGCCAGCATGGCAAACATAGCAGAAAAAGTAGGAGCACTTACCACCCAGCCCAGCTGTAAATCATTTAATTCAAATTGTGGCTTAATATAACTTGTTACCCCAGAAATTACTGAAGCATCAAATCCAAATAAAAAACCACCCAGTGACACCACTATAGCTATAAGAATGGTTGGATTCTTTCCTGCTCCCATTTAGATTTGTTTATAGTTTATGAAATTGCACTAAGGAAGGTTTAGGGTTCAGAGATTTAGAAAAATCACTTCACCCTAAACACCTAAACCTTAAACTGATAACTAGATATATCTATTCAAAATATTCTCAAACAGCTCTTGCTTGCCACTTCTCTGAGTAGGTTCTCCGTACTGCTTGGCTAAATTAGAGAGTTGTTGTAAGTCCAGTTTGCCATCTTCAAATGCCTTACCCTCTCCTTCATCAAAAGAAGCATACCTTTCTTTTCTCAAAGATGGATAAGCCGATTGCTCTAAAATCTTATTGGCTACCAGCAACGCTCTAGCCATAGCATCCATACCACCAATGTGGGCATAGAAAATATCTACCAGATCTGTAGAATTACGGCGTGTCTTCGCATCAAAGTTGATACCACCACCTTGCAAACCACCTGATTGCAGGATGACCAACATTGCTTCTGTCAATTCATAATAATTTACCGGGAACTGATCGGTATCCCAACCATTTTGGTAATCTCCTCTATTGGCGTCTATACTTCCTAATAAGCCTGCATCAGCTGCAACCTGAAGTTCATGTTCAAAAGTATGCTGAGCCAAAGTAGCGTGATTGACTTCGATATTCAGTTTAAAATCTTTATCCAAGCCGTATTCACGTAAGAAGTTAATGGAAGTAGCTGCATCAAAATCATATTGGTGCTTACTAGGTTCCATTGGCTTAGGTTCGATGAAAAAGGTTCCGGTAAAGCCATTTGCTCTGGCGTAATCTTTAGCCATGTGCAAGAAACGAGCCATATGATCCAACTCTCTTTTCATATCAGTATTCAACAAAGACATATAGCCTTCTCTACCACCCCAGAATACATAATTCGCTCCGCCCAACTTAATGGTTGCATCCAAAGCATTTTTCACCTGAGCTCCTGCATGAGCTACTACCTGAAAATCAGGATTAGTCATGGCACCATTCATGTAGCGTGGGTTGGAGAATAAGTTGGCAGTACCCCACAAAAGACGAACATTGGAAGCATCTTGTTTTTGCTGCGCATAATCAGTAATTGCTTCCAGGCGCTTTTCACTTTCTGCCAGTGTACTTCCTTCTGCTATCAAATCATAATCATGGAAGCAATAAAATGGAATACCCAGCTTAGTAATAAACTCAAAACCTGCATCCATCTTATTTTTTGCCTCTTCTAAGGGGTCCGCTGCACCTAGCCAAGGGAAATTTTTGGTACCAATACCAAAAGGGTCGCCACCAGTTCCGCATAAAGTATGCCACCAAGCCACCGCAAAACGAAAATGCTCTTTCATCGTTTTCCCAGCTACCACTTCGTTTTCATTGTACCAACGAAAGGCAAGTGGATTATCAGTTTCCGTTCCTTCGTAAGCTATTTTACCTATGCCTTTGAAAAATTCCTTTTCACCTATGGTTACATTTATTTTATCAGCCATAATGTTATATGATTTTAATGTTTTTTAGTTATAAAATTTTAAAGCAAGGCAGTCGTCTGTTCTAAGAGTATGTTTAAACTTCTAGCTTCTGAAAATCAATATTTTATGAACCTATAAATTTAAACATACTCTAATCTTAACTCCAAGTCTGCCAACCAATTTTGATAAGCTTCTACTTTGGCTCCATCCTTTGGGCCAGGTTCGTAAGATTTGATCAATTTAGTGTCGCTTACTGCTTCTCTAATGTTGGAATAGATTCCGACTGCTACGCCAGAAGCTTTCGCTGCTCCTATCGCTCCGGTCGTTTCAATGACTTCTATGGTGCTTCCTACCAGATTAGATATGGTTCCAGAGAAGATGTCAGATTGGAACAGGTTGTCGTTACCCACTCGCATGATCTGTACATTTAAGCCCATTTCTTTTAAAATATTCATACCATAGACGAAAGAGAAGGCAATGCCTTCAAGAGCAGCTCTATAAAAATGAGCTTGATTGTGTAGGTTAAAATGGAAGTTGTTGATTTGAGAACCAATATTTTTATTGCCGAGTACACGTTCAGCTCCATTGCCAAATGGTAATATGCGCAAACCTCCAGAACCAACAGGAATAGTATTTGCCAATCGTTCCATCTCACTATAGGACACATCAGTTGGCGTCATATTGTGTTTCAGCCAGCTATACTGTATTCCTGCTCCATTAATGCAAAGCAAAATGCCAATACGCTTGTTTTTATTTGTATGGTTGACATGTGCAAAGCCATTTACCCTGGATTGAGGGTCATAAACTACACGATCCTCTATGCCGTAAACCACTCCTGAGGTTCCACCTGTAGCGGCCACCTCTCCCGGTTCAAGTACATTTAACGACAACGCATTGTTAGGTTGATCGCCAGCCCTGTAGGTAACAGGAATCCCTTCTACCAGAC
>JBCBCD010000249.1:909-8397 GCA_038530915.1 Bacteroidota bacterium | reverse complement strand
CAGCTTAAAAAGATGACATCATAAAGTGATAGTTATTTTTGTCCAAGCACTTAACTGCTGCAAAAGGAGGTACTAACAATCAGCGTTATTTAAACAGGAAAAAGTTTCGCAAAAAAACACGCGAAAAAATCATCCAAAATATTGCTGAAGCGTATAAAATTAAACAGGAGACCATCCGTTCACTCAATACATCAAAACAAACCCGTATGTCTGAAGAATTACAGCGAGGAGCTGGCCGTACAAAAAAAGAGAAAGCTAGAATAGAAGGAAAAAATTATTTGTTTGCTATTGGTATTGATAAATATCAGCATCCCCAATTTTTTCCTACCCTTCGCAATCCTGTTAAAGATGCTACAGCCGTCATTGATGTTCTGGTCAACGACTATCAGTTTGAAAAACAGCCTGGGCAAGTGATGACGCTTTTCAATGAAGAAGCCACACAGGCCAATATTTTGGATAAACTGGAACATTTCTCACATGTAATCACCGAAAATGATAACCTGGTCATCTACTTTGCAGGTCATGGTGAATACAAAGAAAATATTGAAGAAGGCTTTTGGATTCCTTACGATGGCGAACCCAGCCAATCAAGAAGTTTTAACTACGGATCATTTTTGAGTTTTGATTTCATGTCTCGTTATTTTAGAGCCATCAATTCACTGCATACGGTAGTAATTGCTGACTCTTGTTATTCAGGGGCGATGTTTAGAGACACAAGGAGTAAAAACTATGTACCTAAAGATTACTATTTCCCTTCCCGCTTTTTATTAACTGCCGGAAGAAATGAAGTAGTTTCTGATGGGGGTAAGAATAGTCCTTTTGCGGAGGCTTTACTGACGTATTTGAAAAGATCCTCTGATCCACAATTCAATATGGTTAGTATCAGTAATCATGTGAAGGCAGCTGTAATGAATAATACCCAACAAACGCCTTCTTTTGGAGTCATCCATGGAGCTGGTGACCAACAAGGAAGTTTTTATTTTAGAAAGAAAAACTTTGAACCTTCTGAAGAGGATATTCCTTCCACTCAACCTACTACTGACACTCCTACAAGGTCTGGTCAGCAATCCGATACAAGAGATACTCAAGAAGAGGTAAGCAAAGAAGATGTTGCTGATACTCTGGATACATTAAAAGGACAGCTTAAAGCATTAATTCAACAACGTGATTTTGACGGCTTTTTCACTAAGCTGCAAAAATATGTTGATGTTGATTCCAGATTATTCAACGACTTTATTGGTCTACAAGGACAAATCACAAGTATTGAACGCGATCAAAGCCGTGGGGTAGTCGATTCAAACTTCGTGAATATGACCAGAAATAGAATTGCCAATGGAATTTTGTATTTTATAGATCGTTTAGATGAAAATGATGTGACTTTGGATGCTCCTGCAACAGATGGTATGAGTGATAATGATCCAAAGGAAGCACAATTTGATGAGCAATTCTATGAAGATGTAAAAGGCCTTGAAAAGGCAAGTCTGGAAAGACAATTGAAAATGAATACCAAGAAATTAGGCTTTCTTCAAGAACAGGAAATAACAACAATAGATCCCAATCAAAAATTTAACCTTAAGGTCTCAATTGAGGAGACAGAAGGGAAGATTAATGCACTAAAAAAAGCACTTGGAGTAGACTAGAAATCCAGGCAACTTATGGATACTGAGCAAATACAACTTCTTCACCGTCAATACAAGGAGAATATAAAACTTCTTGGTCTGTTTGAAGAACAGCTGATCTCAGCTGGTTCTACAGAAGTTCCTGTGCTCAAGTTGAAAATAGATGAATTAAGAGAGAAAACGAAAAAACTTGATCAACAAATAACCCGAGCATATGGACTGGAAGCCTTTGAAGGCTCTGATCTTCTAATCAGTAAAGCGGCTCAACTAAGGCTCAAAAAAAACCTGACGCCTTGGCATTTGGTCAATTGCGATCGATCAGAAATGACCGATGAGTTTTGGGATTTTTTTGAAGAAAGTCAAGACAACAACAACCCTTACCAGTTTTACTTTATTTTAGCCTGTCCTACTCAGCAGCCGGATAATTTTGCAGAAAGGATGGTTTATGAACTGCAGAAAGAAGAACTGAAGAGAATGGATCCGGATGAAGTGCTGTGGTATCCGCGTCGATCTGATCAACGGGATCGTGTCGCAATCGAAAATCTACCCATGGGAAGAAAAGCTGAAATAGCGGCTGATGAATTCAAGGCCTATTTCAATTCAAAGTTTCCTTTACAACAAGCTGGAAGTTCTTTTGAACACTTCCTCGAAACGGGTATCCCAAAATTGGGCTACAAATACATCAACTTAACTTTTGGTATACAAGCAACCAATTGGAAAAAGAAAGTGATGCGACCCTATTTGGAGTGGTTGGTTAAATCTTTTTCAACACCTCATAAGGGAGTTCCTACTTTCATTTTTAGCTTCGTTATTTTTTTGAAGAATGCACATACTGGTTCACTAGGAAGATATGAGCATGTATTGAAAGATATCAATGCGGTTGTGGACCAATTTCCGGATCAATGTATTTTGTTAGATGAGTTTAGTCCGGTTATTGTGGATGACTTAGAAGGATGGTTGATGGATGTAGATCAGGAGAAAAATGCAGCAACTGTAGAGTCATTGATCAAGACCTTTATAAGCTGCTTACCTGAAGATAAAAAGCAACAGTATGCCGGAGATGAAAGCATAGACATGACCTATATAGAAAGATTACAGAAGATTGTTTATCAGCTTTCGAAGTCTAATAAGTGATGTGTGATGTGGCATAAAATGAATAATGAACGATGAATAATGAAAAATGAACAATGAATAGACTTGATTTATTAGCCAATAAGGAACAAATGGATTTGCCTGCTTTTCAATTGAATGCAAAGGTAAATGATGCGTCTCTTTATAAACCCTCACGTGGCTTAGCAGATGCTGTTGAGGTGGCAATCACTTTAGGGATGCCTTTGTTGCTAACTGGCGAACCTGGAACCGGTAAAACGCAATTGGCACATTATGTAGCCTGGAAGTTTAAGTTGGGCAAAGCCTTGAGATTTAATGCACAGACTACCTCTACCGCTATGGATTTGTTTTACAAATACGATGCTTTAAAGCATTTGCAATATGCTCAAAATCGCAATATAGAGTTGACAGCTGATTTTATTGAGGAAAACTTCATCCGTTATCAGGCTTTGGGCAAGGCGATCAAGTCAAAAAATCGACAGGTAGTACTAATAGATGAAATAGATAAAGCCCCCAGAGATTTACCGAATGATATCCTTGCTGCACTGGAAGATTTGAAGTTCAAAGTTACAGAGATCGATGAGGAATTTGAAACAACAACTGATAATCGCCCCATCATCATTATGACTTCGAATTCAGAAAAAAACCTACCGGATGCTTTCTTGCGTAGGGTAGTGTACTATGATATTCAGTTTCCTGGGCATGCCACACTACTTTCTATCTTAGCCAGCAAAATAGATGGATACATTGATAATGATTTAGATCTAATTGTTCAACATTTCGAAGAGGTCAGAGCCGATAAAGACCTAAGACTCAAGAAAAAACCAGCTACGGCTGAGTTGATTTTCTGGGCTAGCTTCTTGAAGAAGATAGGTTTTAATGCTTCTAGTCTTACAAGTTACCAAAGCTTAAAAGGAAAAGACCGTCAAGATTTATTGGCCTCCTATAGTGTATTAGCGAAGACTAAGGATGATTTGAAGGTATTGCAAAGTAGATTGAAAGGGTGATTTTGGTCTATGGTCTATGGTCTATGGTCTATGGTCTAAAGGTCTAATTTTAGTTTAAGGGGCTAAGTTTTAAAATTAGAATTATAAAATAACCCATTACCCATGACCCAATGACCCAATTACCCAATTACCCAATGACAACATGACACATAACAACATGACAGCATGAATCAATCCTTAAAATATGCCATCATAGCAGACTTGCTGCAAACTGTTAAATCCGAAATGGGTTTAGGTGGGCTTGGTGTAGATGTGCATTTGAAAGTGCAGGAATTGATTCAGAAGTTGCCGGAAGATATTGAGGTAGATAGACTTAAAACTTTGTTGACTCCTCTTTTTGCTCGAAACGAACAAGATCAAAAGCGATTTTATGAGTGGTTTGAAGCGAGTAAAAAAAGGGTCTTAGAAGCACAAGAAATAGAAACGGTTAAAGAACCTGAGCCCTTAATTGAGGAGAAAGAAGAAAATCGTTGGCGACAATATTTGTATTTGATAGGTGCAGTAGCACTCTTGTTATTGGGTTTTGTTCTTAGTCTGTTATGGCGAGAGCCTACAATTAATAATCGCTTTCTTGAAAAAGAAATAATTCTCAATCGATCAGATACACTGGTACATACTCAGATACCTAAGCGAGAAGAAGAAGATACGTTGCGATATATTAGTTTCTCGGATGGAGAAAAAATGATCATCGACTCGGTTTGGGGAACTTATCATTTGGATACAAACAATCACCTTAACATCATTACGAGAGATACGATAGGCATAAGAGTAGATACTATTATAATAAAGGCAAAGTATGTCACTGGTGTCGATTCCATTCATTATTACCTGAGTATCAATGAAAAAAGAGTAGAGGAGGAAGACGAAGCTGAATTACCACCACCATCCGCCAAAAGACCGCGTTTAGAAACCAAAAAAATACCCCACTACTTTGAACCTCCAATACCAGATGAAGGTCAAATGCTTAAAGCGAAATTGTATGAAGAGTGGGGGAGTACCATTAAAGCTTCATTAATTGGAATATTGGCTTTGGTTTTACTGTTTTGGACCATTTGGCGAGATCGAAAAAGAAAAAAAGAGGCAGCACTCATTAGAACGGCACACAAAGATCCACCCTATATCTGGGAGTTGGGATTGGATGAACCAGAGAGTTTGGGCATGAGTACTCAGGCACAACAATTGAGTAGAAGATTGAGGCAGAGACAATTAGAAGATTACCAAAAACTGGATGTAAGAGCTACAGTCAATGCCACTGCAAAAAATGCAGGGCAAATCATGCTGGAATACAAGCAACCTTCCAAACCATCAGAATACTTACTGCTCATTGATCGATATGCGATGCAAGATCATCGAGCTTTGTTTTTTGACCGCTTGCATCAATCCTTCAAAGAGGAAGAAGTCTATGCTGATCGCTTCTTTTTTGAAGGTGATCCACGTTTGGTTTATAATGAGCAATTTCCGAATGGTATTCGCTTGAAGGAGTTGCAACATAAATACTCAGAATCCCGCTTATTGATCATTAGTGATGCTCAAAGTTTTTTCCATCCCATATCAGGCAATACCAAGCCATGGGTGAGTCAGTTGATCCATTGGCAAGAAAGGGGGATCCTTTCTACTCGAGCGTTGGAAGACTGGGGATACAATGAAGAGGTATTAGCACAGAAATTCTTGATTTTACCTGCCAGCATACAAGGAGTAGGAAAGTTGGTAGAACAATTTGAGCTGGATGATCCTCAACCCCTCGATACCATCATCAAAGAGTTAAATGATGTAGATCGCTCTACCATCTGGACCGGCACTCAATTGATAGAAAGTTTAAGACCGTATTATTCAGAATCTATGATTCGCTGGATAGCGGCTTGTGCCATATATCCCTTATTGCAGTGGAAATTGACCTTGCACCTGGGGAAAGAATTGTCTACTGAGGAGGAAGAGTTGTTGACTTTTCAAAACTTAAGGCAAATGGCTCGGTTGTCCTGGTTTGTACAAGGTTCTATTCCGGATGAGCAAAGAGAAATATTGATTGACTATTTAGAAGAGAAGGGCTTATTGCAAAGCCTGAGAAAAAGTATTCAACAGCTGTTGGACAAATCTGATCCACCGGAAGAAGATTCTGTCGCCTATAAAAAATGGCACTTCAATAGTTTGTACAATCAATTGGATCTGGCTGATAATCGAAAGGATAGAAATCAGGTGATGCATCAATTGCAAAATTATATAGAAGCTGGCTATCAACCCGATCAAGTCAGCATGAAGGGCATTACCAAACAGCAAGTCGGGGCCAGTTCTTTTGCGGATAGTCGATTCAGTGAGTGGCTATTCAGAGATGGAGAGCCGGCTTTAGGATGGAAAAGCATTTGGTTTTCTATGCCCATTTGGTTGATTTTGAGTGGATTTATCCTCTGGTTTCAACCCACCTTCAACCTTTGTGAAGGAGAAATGATTGAATTTGAAGGAACTGTTTTTTGTTTGAATGATGATGAAGATTTTATTGCTTACCAAGATATCAGGGGAAGGAAGATGGTTAGAGAGGAGCGATCGTTTGAGGAAATTAAGGTCGTACAAGAAGATGTAAATGATTTTTACAAGAGTAATAATGAAGAAGAACTCCAGGTATTATTGAATATAACACTACAATACGCTCTTTTATTAGACTCCAATATACTGTATAAAATTCCTTCATTTTCTACAAATGATATTTCAATTGATGGGTTTTATTTTGATTCTTCAGATGTGACAGGAAATGATTGGAGTACTACGAACAATCAACAAGTTATAAATTTTCAAGATAGAGATACTTCATCTATAGGTTTTATTTCAAATAGTGAATTAGCTTTCATAAGAGCTTACCATGCAAAAAAAATATTAGACTCACTTTCTAAAGAGAGTAATCTTTATATGCTAGTTTCACAATACATTGAAAACTCTTCCATCGCGCACTACAACAAAGCCGTTAAGTATTACAACTTAGCCCAAGACAATAAAGAAGGCCTTGTAAATGATGCCAACTTAGAAGAAGTAGACAAAGATCTTGAACTGGCTGCTAAGTGGGCTTATCTGGCCTATTTCTTAAATCCTGAGGATAAAGACATACTCAATGCCAATCGCCTCATTCATTCCAAAGATGAGATTGAATTGCCATCGTACATTCAGGGACGGGTGTTGAATCAAGATTCTAATAAGCCTTTAAATGAAGTGGAAGTTACTTTAGATAGCCTAATAGTACAAACCGATGCCAAAGGCAACTACCGCATCAACTTTCCGGAAGTGTGGGATAAAACAGCCATAAGACTTTCTTTCTTTAAAGCAGGTTTTAGTCCGGTGAATTATACGCATATTTTGCAAGACAGAAACAGCACAGAAGTAAGTGTAGTTTATCTAAGACAAGTCATTGAACCAGCAGGCAAGGAAGAAGCGGGTAAATATGAAATATTCCAAGAGGCAGGCAGAGTAGGACTTAGAGATCGAGCAAGTGGAAAAATTATTTTGACACCTATTTACAACAACATAGAATTAGATCCTGAGAATGGGTACTATCGAGTACAAGAAGAAGACAACAATGGCAATCTCAAGTTTAAGTATTTGGATGAAAATCTAAGAGTGATCATCCCGCCCATTTATCGATACATAGGTTTTTACCATGAAGGTTTGGTGCGTGTACAGCAGGAAGATGGCTATTGGGGGTATTTGGATGTGCAAGGAGAAACAAAGATTCCTTTTTATTTTTTCAATGCTGAAAACTTCAAAAATGG
>JBCBCD010000249.1:0-899 GCA_038530915.1 Bacteroidota bacterium | reverse complement strand
TATTATTCAAGAAAAGAATTGTCGTTCATTATTGATAAGGAGGGACATACGGCCACAACCGCTAGCGGACCATTGGGAGCAATGTTGTTGGCCATACAAGATTATTATTGCGAGGATATTACTGATCTCCAGAGTTTTATGAGTAATTTTAAACGATCTTTTCCTGCTGAAGATGTTGCTTTTTGGTTAAAAGAAGTCTTATTGAAGTATTATGAGCCTGGTGTGTTTGCTTGTTCAAATTCAATAAATGAAAACCTTAAAACAGCCTACCTAATAGACTACGCATTGGATGTATTGGTAAAAAATAGAGTCGATGGCCAGGAATTATTAGACGATCACTTGCCGAGAGTAAGTACTGAAGAATTGTCAAATCCTGAGTTTTTGACGATTTATAATCGGATTAGGAGTGGTTTTGGACTTCAACCGGTAGAAGCTGATGGCAAACAAGAACAGGTCTTAGCAGACATGCCCAGTATATTAAATGGACTCACTTTATATTTTGAGAAAGATCAACCACAAAATGCTGCTTCAAATCTCATCAACCTGACTAGATCTTATTTCAATAAACGGGATGCCTATCTCAAAGCCATAGATGTACAAGATGCTGCTGATAATCGAATGGTAAAAGTAGTTGGAGACTTTTTTGAAAGGTTAGATGGGGATGCAATCAGCGATTTGGATATTGGATTGGAGGAGCTCCTCACTTACTTACAAAACAATAAAAAAGTACGTTTGGAATTGAAAGCTTTTGCTAGTCCGGCCGGGAGTGCTGCATCTAATAAAAGACTAACGGAACGTAGAATACAAGTCGTAGAAAATTACATGCAAGATTATAAGGATGGCACCTTGCTGCTCTACCTCCAAAGTGGACAACTGGAACTTGTCGAAAACGCCAGAGG
>JBCBCD010000248.1:0-8401 GCA_038530915.1 Bacteroidota bacterium | reverse complement strand
TTTCTTTATTTTTTTTTTTTTTTCTTTTTTTTTTTTTTTTTTGTTTTTTTTTTTTGTGTGGTGCAACTATCCCCCCCCGGGTGGTGCCGACCCCCCCACTCCAACATCATAAGATTCTTTCCAATAGCATCTTATCAACGTATACACTTATTCACTTATTATCGCTTCTCCGATTCCCTTCCAACCTGCATTCATGATGTAGTATTGGAGGTGATCACAAGGTACTTCGTATTTGTTGTAAGGCATGGCCCAGTTTTCGGAGCCATTTATTTCCGTAGCGCTAGACTTCGATACAGCAATATCATTCGGTGAACCAAATAAAAATTCTGTTAGAGAATCATACGTCAAGTCAACAAACTTCTTAGCTAGTTTTTTAATCAGTTTTTCTATTTCATCATCCTGCTCAGTGACTTCCAGACTAGTATTGCCCATAACTATTGAATAAGGAATGCCAGGATCTGTTCCATCATTTAATTCCTTCATGAAATCTGAGTCCGAATTCATTTGTTGTAAAGTATTAAAAAGTCTTTTACCCACTTTCTTCAATATCATTAGCGGTAGAATGTATGGTTTAGCTATAACCACTCCATTCAATACTTTCGACATTAATACAGTAACCAGTTCTTGAACATTGGCCCAGGGAGATCCATTATTTGGGGTACCACACATGATTAGTCTGGTTACTAAAGCACTACCACCTTCTTTTTCTATCATCCAACGAGAAACCAAGCCTCCCATAGAGTGAGCTATAATGGTAAGGTCTTTGCCATGTCCTTCGTCAAGACCAACTTCTTCCAGGCGTTTTTTGAACATACGAGCGGTTTCTCTTATATCAGTATCCAGGTTTTCGTAGTCAAAAGTCAATATCAAATCATAAGGATTATCCACACTATTGCCTTGAGCATCTTCCAGATAATGCAGCGACTGAGGATACAACTTGGTATTTCCGATAATACCATGAGCCATAACAACAATTTTAGTAGCAGATGCTACCTTCTCTTTGATTCGATCTGCATCTTTTACATAATCAAATTCATCTTTTGACTTCATATCAGCCATCGCTAATTGAGGCCAGTTGTAGGCAAAACCTAATGGTGCTAAAACTACTTTGTGGAAAAACAGCTTAACAGATCTGAAAAGACTTCTGGTAGCAGTTTGCTCTGGCAGTTGTTCAATGACGACTTCCCCTTTTTCATTGGAGCTGCCCAACATATAATACAAGCCAGTCTCAGCGTCGTATCCCATTGGAACAACATATTCATCTTCGTTTAACTTCTCTGCTAATTTTAACTTGATTGGATTATCAGCATTAATTAGATCAGCACCTTGAATATTTGCCAATTCCAATACATTGAGTTGAGAAGCTCCTCTTTCTCCGGTTTCAAACGTAAAATCAGAACTGGCATTCATAGCTCCCCACAGACTAGAAGGAGCTTTAGCCGCTACATCAAAACTGTTGAATTGATCAGTTACTGCTCTGGTCGCTTCTTTTTGACTGGAAAAACTGGCTGAAGCACTTACCCCTTCCGGCATCGTTACAGATACATTGCCATTGAGAAGGTCTGTAGATCGTCCGGCAGGTAATTCTATGCTTTCCTGAGGACGGATAACGTTGAGTTCTATGTCAATGGTTTTCCAATCATGACCAACAGGCTGCTTGCTTCTCTTACGACCTGCACGTTTAGTCTGAAAATCAGGATTGAATTCTAATTCAAGTGCATCCTGATTATAGTTGTCGGTTTGTAAACGTGGATCCGTACTGACTATTAGCTTAAAGAACTCTGAAATTTCACTAATCCCCCAGCTCAAGTATTCGTTTTCAAGCGTCAAAGGGATGGTCTTATAAGCAAAGTTCTCAAAAAAGTCTATCAGCCAAACTTCCTCACCTCCGGGTGTTAATTCTTTAATGCGTAAAAACTTGTTGGTGATACCGAAGGTAGGTTGTAAATCCAAAGCACTGGCGTAAAGTGTTCTTTGCCCTACATTTTTAATAGATAAACGGAAAGAAGGCTGATGCCACTCATTATCTTTAAACCCATAAGAAAAGATATTGCGCTCGCGCCAATCTACCAATTCTGAGGGGGCATCATCTTCCTGATTGCCTATTTCTGTAATTCTGTAAAGCTTTATTTCTAATTCATTATCCTGAATAGAAGTTCTTGGATTTTGGAGTTCTTTGAGGTTGTTCCACTTGGCTACTCTTTCAACCTGATCCAGGAAGAAATCGGCCCTATCTGTATCAATGGGTCTAACTGACTTAAATAAAGGGTAATTTTGACCAGGTAGTGTCAGTCTGAAAGCATCGCCAACTACTTGTATATGATATTGGGCCTGATTAGGATCAGGAAGCAATTCAATAAATTCACGACTTTCCGCTTCAAAAGCTTCCTGCATGGTATCTTTGGCTGCTTGAGAAACATCACCAACAAATGCAATTTTAAGTTTGTTAAAGCCCAAAGAACTGGCATAAACTCTATGGGGTTTGCTTTGATCAAGACCATCGATAGGTTCTAAAATAGATCTATTGGCTTCCACCGATTTGATAGCAACATTAGTGCCATTTTCTAGAGCTACCGTACCACCTTGATTGGGAATGCCCTGGATCAAACCAGCAAACATTACCCATTCATCATTATTATAGTTTATGGTATAATATGGTGGTAAATCGTGCAATTTTCCGCCTAGAAAAGTGCTGTTTCCCTGATCTGTATTTTCAGTTATTAGTTGAGGGGTTTGTTTACTAACAGCACTGCCAACCCTCATTTGAAGCGTACGGATCAATTCATTGTAAGTGATCTGACTATTGGTCTTTTCTAATATATCTATGAGGTTGTAGGTAAATACACCTCTAGTCGTACCGCCTATTTTAAGTTCTTTAGCGGTTTCATCATCTTTAGAACCGGATATTTGGACTATTTTACCGCTAGGAGGGGTTATATTTAGTCCATTGGTATCTTCTACGGAAATGTAAGATTTAAAACCATAATAATCCTCCAGTCGATTAGGAACTGGGCTAGGTTCTGCCATCCTTTCAGTAATAAATTGATTCTGAGCTTGAGGAAGTATCAGATTTCTGGTAATGGTCCCGGAATGACAGCAGTCAAATACAGCTACAAAATGGAGATTCTTGTTGTTGCTGGCTTTCCAGAAAAGATAAGATAGTTCTTTATCCATTAAATCTTTTCCTCCTTCAATTCTGCTATCATGACAGACAAGTGATTCGTGCATCCTATCAGGGTCAAGGTGCCAAAACTCTTTAGGTGAATTAGCACGTGAACCATGCCCGGAAAAGTAAAATACACAAGTATCACCATCTTTAGCCTGTTCAAAATGAGAGAAAGCATCGATAATAGCTTGTTTACTAGCTTCAGCATCCGTCAGGAGCTTTAGGTTGTAGTTGTAGGTTGTTTGATCTACTCTTCTTTTGAGAAAATCTTCGAAAGCATTTCTATCATTCACACAGCCATTTAGTCGGTGGTGTGGGATAGGATAGTTATCGATGGATACAAGCAGTGCGTGCACCGTTGGTTTATTGCCATCAAGAGTGTTGTCGTTTTCCATTGGATCAGAGGTTGTATTGGTTTCCTCCTCAATTGGAGGCGTTACTACTGGTTGATTGGTATTAGTATCTGGTGTTTTTGGATCCGGTTCATTATACAGACCAAAAAGGCGTAATATCCGGATAATCAGTTTCTTCATAAGAATTAGGTGGATTTATTGTGTTGACTGTTGTATTGATTGCACTTCTACTTGCTACATTGCTTTGAACATACTGGAAGGAGTATCTTTGGTTTGAAATAATGCCATCCAGTAGATATTGACGGGTACGGTTAGCTCTATTATGAGCATCAGTCATTGGGGATGCACTTGACGTTCTGTAAGTAGCTCTGATATTTAAATAAGCACTGATCACCCTATCTTCCTCACGTGTAGACCAATTAGATGGATTCATCAAATTGGTGCTACGCATAGCTTGTTCTACACAAGGCACTACATAAGCTGGTCTATTCACATGATTGTCTAGAATCAAAGCTACTCCATATTCCGAAGTAATAATTTGTGAAAGAGAAAAGCTATTCAGTACATTCTTCTTCCAATAGAAGTTTTTCAACCTACTCAAGGCATGTTCAACAATGACAGCCTGAATATCAGCGTCCTGTGCTGCCAGCCAAAAACGAAAGGCCCATGTAGCTGTTCTAAATTGATCTTTTTTTGACCTGGAATCAATTCTTCGATTATTGAGTTTAAGGAAACCTGTAGTAGTTCCTGTTGCAGGATCAACATCTAACCCATGTACTCTAAAGAATTGGTTGAACTTGGCAGCTTGAGCACTCTTTATCTTTTTCATTAATGCGGCTAACTCACCTGCTCCATCACCTGTACCCAGGGTCCATTGATAAATACCGTAGCTAAAGAAACCTGCGTCAAAATTGTTAATGGCATCTAGATTGCCTTCGTTTTTAGAAACGGACTGCATGACTTTTATTGCTGATTCACTTACGTTGAGTTGCAACAATTTCATTCGGTTTCTACTGATGTAATTCTCTAGGGTATGTTTTCCCCAATACGCATAACCCTTGGGTTGCCTTTTGATTAAACTGACATTATTTACACCATCAGTCACTCTTAATTTACTTCCTTCATCGATAAATTGTAGTGGTCTTGTCGAGGATGGTGGCGTGGTTACAGGTGGAGTTGGAGTTGTAGTTCCACCTCCGCTGCCGCTTCCTCCAGTTCCAGTATTGGGTGGAGTAGTAGTAACGGGCGGAGTAGTTGGTCCTGTAGGAGTAGTAGAACTATTAAAGTTGTAACCCGCTAAAATACCTTGGCCATAAAATTTTGTTACTCTTTCAATTATTTTAAGGGCAAGTTGCCTGGTCATTCTTCTACCATCCGTAGGAATTCCATTTTTTCTTCCAAAATCTTTCAGTGCATCATTAAGTCCAACATTAGCATAACCAAGGCTACTCATAATGATTTGTAAACTACGGTACTGAAAGTTGGATGGGTTCAAAAGATTATAGGTGGAAGAAAGTGTATTGTTAGCAGTAGCATTGAATAAAATCCGTAGATCATCTAGCATTTCATGTCTTTCCCAAATTTTAATTAACAACACAGAAGTAACCAATAGACCATCAGACTGCATGCCATTTTTCTGAGCAAAAGACTTTACCGCACGTATCGTACCTCCTGAATAATATCCATCCGTTTGGTAGCCATTCCAGCCCAACTCAGTGTGAAATCCAAGGTCGTATAAAGCAATTTGTAGGCTTTGTACATGATGGTTTCGGTTACCTGCAGCCAGATATCTGCTGGTAGAATTGGTTTGTAACAAATTTATCAGTGCATTATTAAAGGCCATAAGCGTTCTTTTATCGAGGAAATGCTTTTTTCTCACGGATCTATCTAAGAGTATGTTTAAATTTCTGACTTCTGAAAACCAATATTTTATGAACCTAGCTTCACATTTACTCAGTTGTTTAGCTTGCTAAACGCTTTCGTAAATCTTTCGCTAGAATTATAAACTATTGATTTTCAATACGCGATAAATTTTAAACATACTCTAACCAGAAAACCTTCCTCTTTTGTTAATCAATTAAAAAAAGACTTTAAAAATCTTCAAGTTGTAAAATATTAAAAAATAGGCTTATCCCAAAAATCATTTGGAATATTCCGAAAGAAGAGAAATCCTATATTAAAAAGAAGTTCCCAATACCATGACCCAGTAATTACCCAATTGATGAACGGCTACCTCTTTGTATACACCATCCATCATATTCTTACAATGTCCCGGACTTCTTTTCCATGCATCAATAACTGTACGGGTATTGAAATCACCTAAAGCCAAGTTTTCAGCCACATTTTTCCAATCATAACCGGTTGCCTTAACTCTTGAAGCGATGGTACTTCCATCGGAGCCTTTATGATTTAATTTACCTCGCTTTTGAATGTCTTTGGCATGTCTTTCTGCTGCAATTTGAAGTTGGTTATTCCATGAAAGGGGAGTGGTAGATGGATAGTTCGTTGAGCCACATCTACAACCTTGTGCCCTTAATTGATTAACAGCAGCCAACACACTACTTTGGAAGTCATTATTTTCAGAACTGCCAGAAGTACTTGAAGGAGGAGTAGGGGTGGAGGGCTGAGGGGTTGAAGTTCCTACATTGTACTGGCCTTGAGGTAGGCAACTGGTAAGTAGCAATAGTATTAAAACAGTTAAGGCACTTGATCTCATATATATTGTTTATGTTACTCCTGCTAAACGCAACGGACATTGACTTTTATTGCTTAAAGATAGGAATTTCATTAATCATTGTTCATCCTTCATCTTTCATTATTTATGAACAATGAACAATGAACAATGAAAGATGAAGAATGAATCATGAACGATGATTAACGGACTACTTTTGCATCTTCCATGATATAATTCAGAAAGTAGAGGTCGCTATCGTTCAGTTTGAGTTTTCCTTCGAAGGTAACCACTTCATCTGTATTAAATCGCTTAGACTTATCTTTTAAAAGGATATCCATAACAGATTCTGGTCCGGCGCCACCACAAAAGAAACAGGAACTGTAGGGGTTGGCAGAAAGAACCAGTATATTCTCATCGCCGGTTTCATCTATTGGGATTAAAAAGCCTTTGATTCTTACTGTTTTACCATTGAGGGCTTTGACAATCGGATCAAATATTGGATAGGCAACATAGGCTTCTACTTCTTCGGTATACCGTTCGATATAATCTATGTGTGCCAATAAGTCCCAATCGATGGCTACTGCGTTTTTCTCAAACTCATAATTGGCAGAGTCGAAAGGTGCAAAAAGATTATCTTCTTCAACAGTAGTAGTAGTATCGGAATTGAGTTCGGGCTCTACCTCGATTTGAGGTTCCGAAGTACCAGCTTGACAAGCAGATAAAATGATTAGGCAGAATAGTAAAAAATATCTCATGTCAGGGACATTAAAAAAGGGAAAAAACTTTCAGTTTCTTCCCTTTTTGATGGTTAAGAAGGATTAACTTCTTCTAGCAGCTGTCTGAAAGTATCAGGGTGATTCATTGCTAAATCTGCTAATACTTTTCGATTTAAAGCAACATCGTTTTCTTTAAGTCTGTGCATCAACTTAGAATAAGATAAGTTGTGCATTCTAGCTGCAGCGTTAATTCTTGCAATCCAAAGTCGACGGAAAGCACGCTTTTTATTCTTTCTGTCACGATAAGCATATTGTAGACCTCTTTCTACAGCATTTTTTGCTACCGTGTAAACTTTACTTCTTGCGCCAAAATACCCTTTTGCTGCTTTAAGGATCTTTTTTCTTCTGTTTCTTGACGCTACATGATTAACTGAACGTGGCATTTCATCAATAATTGTACAGGAGGGGATCTATCTTGTAGAACACTTTGGCCTACCTGTAGGTGAATAAATTGATTTATTTCAATCCAAGTAAGCGCTTAATTCTATGCTCTTCACTTGGATGTACTGTAGTAGAACCAGCTAAACGCTTCTTAGCCTTCTTACTCTTCTTGCGCATCAAGTGAGAGGTATTCGCTTGAAAACGCTTAACTTTTCCGGATCCAGTCAGCTTGAATCTCTTCTTAGCACTGGAATGAGTTTTTACCTTTGGCATCTCATTTTATTTTTTAGAGTCGCAAAGATAAGTAAATAAAGTCAAACTTGTTAAGCTTTTTTCTTCTTTTTTGGCGATACGATAACGATCATACGACGTCCTTCCATCTTAGGTAAACTTTCAGCCGAACCGTACTCTTCTAGTTCTTTCAAAAACCTAAGTAATAAAAGTTCTCCACGATCTTTAAATACAATTGTTCTTCCTCGGAAGTGTACATATGCTTTTACTTTAGCTCCTTCTTCCAGGAACTTAATGGCATGACGCAACTTGAATTCAAAGTCATGGTCATCGGTATTAGGACCGAATCTAATTTCTTTAATTACGGTTTTAGCAGCTTTAGCTTTGATTTCCTTTTCTTTCTTCTTCTTGTCGTAAAGGAATTTTTTGTAGTCAATGATTCTAACTACGGGTGGTTTCGCTTTTGGTGAGATTTCAACCAGGTCTAGCTCCATATCTCTGGCCCAGCCTCTTACTTCACGGGTATTATAGATGCCTGACTCAATTTTCCTTCCAACCACTTCACTTAATGCATCTAAATTATCGCCTACTAGTCTCACTTCAGGAATTCTTATTTGTTCATTGATTCTGTGAAGTGATTCTTCTTGAGGTCTTCTAAAATTGTTTCTACGATGTCTTTTTGCCAATCTACAATGTTTTAGTTAAAAAAAAATAGCGAGGATGACAATTTTTCAGTAGTAGCTTTACTACTTGCACGTCCTCTGATTAAGAGTATGTTTAAATTTATAAATACTCGAGATGTAATTCAATTATTTTTTTA
>JBCBCD010000247.1:0-8406 GCA_038530915.1 Bacteroidota bacterium | reverse complement strand
ACGATATATTCATGTTTTTCTACTAACTCATTCCAGCTGGTAAGCTTTTTTGCCTGTATCATTCTAAGGGTAAGTTGGCTAATGAATTTCAACTTATCCTGTCCTATCAAGTTTTTTCTTTCTCTATACCTATTTATCCCTTCTCTGCTGTTCTGTTTTTTTCCCAGATAGACAAAATACAAGTGTTGTTTGAATGGTAAGTCGAGTGGAATGCCTACTCTTTGAGGTTCATTATTAATTTTCTGATATAAGATGGGACCTTTGGACATGGCACAGGCAATATCATAACCCGACCCGCCAAAACTATCTCCCAATAAGCGATAAGGATTACTAGTCGACCAGTTGGCAAGGTTAGCAATTAAAGTAGAACTGGTTCCTAAGCCCCAAAGTCTTGGGAATTGAATTTTGGTAATGACATGAGCTCCTTTTTTGAGGATTTGATTTTTCCATTCAGGATTTTGCTTCGCCATACTAAGAAACAGTTGGCTTAAACGCTCTGCAACCTCAGGATTTTTGGTTGATTGAACCAAAATTTTATCCTCTTCAAAAGCAAAAACCTCCTCAAACCAAAGTCCCCCTTCATAAGTATAACTTTTCCAGTCTATTTGTCCAGCTTGAAAATCCTCAACTTCCAGGGTCTGCCCCATTTGAGTAGGAATAGCAAGAGACAATGCGCCGTCAAGAACGAAGTATTCTCCGGATATTAATAATTTACCAGCTGCATGAAAGGTTTGTCTCATAGACTAAGCAGATTGCTTAACAACAGAGGAACGTAAATTTTCTAAAAAATGCCTTACTGCAACAAATGAAACGGTATTCTTTTCAAAAAACTTAACAGCAAGCTCAGCTTCGGAACTGGTAGCATTGAAATGATTGAGAATATTCTGCAAATGCATTTTCATATGTCCTTGTTGTATCCCGGTGGTAACCAGTGACCTTACTGCTGCAAAGTTTTGAGCCAAGCCCATAGCTGCCACTATCCTCATCAATGTTTCTGCTGAAGGATTACCCAGCATTTCAAGAGATCTTTTGGCCAAAGGATGTAGTTTGGTCAATCCACCAACAGTCCCAAGTGCCAAAGGTACTTCTAAAGAAAACTTGAATCGTGAATCTTCAATGCTGCAGGTACTTAAGCTTCGATACTTTCCATCTCGAGCAGCATGAGTATGGCATGAGGCTTCTATAGCCCTAAAATCATTGCCTGTTGCTAAGACTACAGCATCGATACCATTCATAATGCCTTTATTATGAGTAGTAGCTCTGTATGGGTCAATACGCGCAATTCTTACTGCAGTATAGAATTTTTTTGCAAAATAATCAGAAGGGTAATCTCCGCCATCATATCCAACATCTTTAATATCACATTCTACCCATGCTCGTACCAGACATTCAGGTGTATAATTGGAAAGGATGGCCATAATGATATTTACATCACGTTCTTTTTCTTCAAAAGCAGAATGAGTGGCAAAGAAAATTTTCAACGTCTTTGCAAAAGATTCCAATACAGAGTTTATAAAATTAGCTCCCATAGAATCACAGGTAGTAAAACGCACTAAAAACTGATAATAATCAGGTTCTTCTGCAGAAAAATCTTTCAATTCTATTCCATCTATTCCTCCGCCTCTTTTTTCCATATTGGCCGTAATCTCTGCAGCATCTTTGCGCATTGCTTTTTCCAATTCGGGCAAAACAGCCTTTAAAGTATTGATATTGCCTGGCCACAAAAAATGCACTTGACCCAATTTAATGACATCAACGATTTCAGTGTGAAACCCACCTCTGCTCAGCCAGTACTTAGCTGCACTGGAAGCGGCAGCAACAACAGAGCTCTCCTCAATGACCATTGGGATGGTGTAATGTTCACCATCAATCAAAAAATTTGGCGCTACTCCATAGGGAAGTACATAATTACTAATGGTATTTTCACTAAAGCCATCAAGCGTTTTCTGTAAAGCACTATCCGTTTGCCAAAACAACTGGAAATCAGACTTAACCTCAGTTGCTCCTTCAAAAAAGCTACTGACCCAATCTAATTTCTCTTCTTTGGATAATTTAGAAAAACCTTTTATTGTTTTCTCCTGCATTGATTGCGCTTAATTAATACAAGTTGAGGTGAATATTTTAAAAGAGGTTAATAAGTTAGCATCCTCTCATTCGCAACAACCAGTGTTTATAAAAATAAAAGCAAAATTAAGAACTACTTGACTCTCAAAAAAGCTTTTGCAAGTTCGAGGCCCCTGACTTGAGCTTCAACGTACTTGAATAAAGACTCATAATCATCTCTGGCATGTTTCAGAAAAGCAGAAGCTTGTCCATAAATAGCTGATAATTGTACACTTTCTATAAGATGGTAGCCATCTAAAAAGTTTTTAACTCCACCTGATATAATGACTTGTTCACATTCTCGTTCGCTGCCTATTTCAGCTGTGATTTCATTGGTCATGTGAACCATATCCAGCGCACTATGCCCTACATTAGCCAATTGACTATAAATCATTTTTTTAGTCTCATCACTTCTCAACAATTCTAATTTGGCAAAATTAGTCCCACCATTCGCAGCAAAGTCTATGGCTGCCAGGGGTAACTTAAACAAGGCTTCTAAGCTTTTTTTGCCCATCCCTTGCCCTACTTCTTTCACTATAATGGGGAAATCTACAGCATCTAAAACTCTTTTGATCACTTCTATAGGTGACATTGAAAACCTATCTCCCTCCGGTTGCAACCATTCCTGGAAAGGGTTAACGTGTATGATGAGTCCATCTGCACTCAACTTATCAACCAAAATTTTTAATTGTGACAGCCCATTGTTTAAAATCAATTCTTCAACTTGCGCTACTCCCAGGTTTGCATACAATGGCAAGTCATCCCCTATTAAATGGCGAACATCAAAATCCTTCAGCGTATCATTGCTATACAAA
This sequence comes from Bacteroidota bacterium, assembly GCA_038530915.1. Lineage (GTDB taxonomy): Bacteria > Bacteroidota > Bacteroidia > Chitinophagales > Saprospiraceae > JANQPA01. The sequence goes on along the minus strand of JBCBCD010000247.1, from coordinate 5,488 downwards.
AGAGACCTACAAGAGCCTAAGCCCATTCCCATACCAAAATCATGACAAGCTTTAGCTAGGTTGTGATTGATCGTATGAGCCAAAGCAGTACCACCTGTCATACTAGAAACCCATACTGGTATTTTCATTTCTTTATTTAAAAAAGAAAAAGCAGGCCAACTACCTTCTTCAGGATGAGCAGCAAGAATAGGTTCGTAATAAAACCTTTGGTCCAATTCTTGTTTGGCAACTTGAGAATTGAATGCCATTTCAATATGGTCCTTTTTCCGCTCTGACGCAGTTGGGTCAGGATCATTTGCTGAAGCAATGGTCAATTTACTTTCTAATTCTTCACTCCTAGAAGTCATAAGTTTGATTTTGATATTCAAGTGGTTTTCATTTCCAACTTGAATTTTACGTTAAGTTATGCTTGAAACACGAAGGCTTAAAAATGGTTTAACAATTTGAAATTCGCAACCCACCCACCTTTACATGATTTCACTCCTATTAACCTTAGTCTATTGTCAGTCAATGATTTAAAAAAACAAACTAACTACAACAAAACATACACTTGTGGTTTTTGATAGGTATGAAAACATGAAATATCAGTGCATTTCTTCAGGTCACACGAATTACTATGCAGAGAAGGTTCCAGTAAAGCTTCAGGCTATGCATAAAGAATCTGTTCCATTTTCTTATGAATATATGATATACATGAAAAATTCAATCAACAAAGGAATTTTTTTCATGCAAACAGCCTTGCCATAAATTTTATTGTAGGAAGGTTTTTAAATTTATTACGGACAATATAGGTTCATGACCTCTTATCTTATCTGTTGTTCTAGTTCTACTCTATCCTTCACTATTATTAAAAGAATTCATATATTGCTAACAAACCACCACCTTAACCCTTCCTTTTTATCGCTTATTTTTACTAGAGTCAAAAAAAATTAACATTGAAGAAACCTTTTTTTGAATAGCCCGGGTTATATTTAAATAAATCATATAGACAATACGCAAATAGAACTCAATAATAGAACGCTATCAAAAACTAAGGTTATGAGTCCTGAAAACCACCCTGAAATTAGGCCCAAAACCAGGCAAATACTTGCGAAGGAATATGGTATTCATCGCAACACTTTGACCCGTTGGTTTAAGAGATATGGAATTGAAGTAGGCGAGGGCATGTTAACTCCATTAGAGGTCAAAAATATTTATGACACCTTTGGCTGGCCCAACTTTGAGCAACCCAATGGCAGTCACTCAAAAAATGGTGAAAAAAATGACTAACTAGCCAAGCTCCAAAATTTCTGGGCGAAAATTCAACTGTTTTTCAATAAGTTATAATTTTCCAACCTCACTTTTTTACTAAAAATGCTTGTTTATTGTAAAAAAGAAATCTACCTTTGCACCTGCCTTGCAAAAGGGGTGGTTTTTGTACTATAAAAGCTACTTCAAATATTAAATAAATCACATTTTAAAAGATCAATTGTGGATACTTTAAGTTATAAGACGAAATCGGCAAAGAAGGAAACTTTCGAGCGCAAGTGGTACATCGTTGATGCCGAAGGAGAGGTAGTAGGTCGTTTATGTTCAAAGATAGCAACCGTACTTCGTGGAAAGCACAAGCCTACTTATACTCCTCATTTTGATGCAGGTGATTATGTTATTGTAATCAATGCAGATAAAGTAAGATTCACTGGAAAAAAATGGCAACAAAAAGAATACATTACTTTTTCTGGCTATCCAAGTGGACAGAGACGCATCAAAGCGGTTAATCAGGCCAATAAGAAGCCTTATTTCCCTATAGAAAATGCAGTAAGAGGAATGCTACCTAAAAATACATTGGGTAGAGCTATGTACAAGAAATTGTTTGTTTATGCTGGCTCTGAGCATCCACATGAAGCTCAGAAACCGGAAGTATTAAAATTCTAAATAAAGCAAAAGAGGTCGATAAGATATGGATATGATCAATGCAACCGGGCGTAGAAAAGCTTCTGTAGCTCGCGTATATCTAACAAAAGGAGAAGGAAAAATTCTCGTCAACGGGAAAGATTACAAGCAATATTTCCCTCAAATGCACATTCAGCAAGAGATTGTGGCTCCATTCAGAACCATAGATACTGAAAACATCTATGATCTTAAGATTAATGTTTCAGGTGGTGGTTTTAAAGGCCAGGCAGAAGCTGCAAGAATGGCTATTTCAAGAGCTTTGGTTAAGTTAAATGAAGACTTTAGAAAACCATTGAAGTCGAAAAAATACCTTACTCGTGATGCACGTGCTGTTGAGCGTAAGAAGTATGGTAAGCCAAAAGCGAGAAAGAGCTTCCAGTTCTCTAAGCGTTAATCTTTATTTTTCATTTAAAGTTTTCAATTTAGATAGTTATGAGTACTCCTCCAACATATAAAAATCTACTTGATGCAGGTGTTCACTTTGGCCACCTGAAGAAAAAGTGGAATCCTAAAATGTCTCCTTACATTTTCATGGAACGCAATGGTATCCACATCATCGATATCAACCGTACAATGGAATGTATGGAACGTGCCAATAATGCATTGACACAAATAGCAAGTTCTGGTCGTAAGATCATGTTTGTTGCTACCAAAAAGCAAGCGAGAGATATCGTTGCAGAAGCAGCGAGAAGTGTAGGTATGCCATACGTTACTGAACGTTGGCTGGGTGGTATGATGACCAACTTTTCTACGATCAGAAGGTCTGTTAAAAAGATGAACAACATCGACAAGATGTTGGCTGATGGTACGCTTACAAACATTACTAAGAAAGAACGTTTGACTTTGACTCGTGAGCGCAATAAACTGGAAAAGGTATTGGGTGGTATAGCAAATCTTAACCGCTTACCGGCTGCCATTTATATTGTTGACATTCACCATGAGCATATTGCTGTTGCGGAAGCACACAAATTGGGCTTGCGTACTTTCGGAATGGTAGATACCAATTCAAATCCAAATTTGATTGATTATCCTATTCCTGCAAATGATGATGCTTCTAAGTCAATTAAAATAATTGTAAGTTCTGCTGCTGAAGCTATTAGAAAAGGTTTGGAAGAACGCAGCAGATCAAAAGCAGAGCAAGAAGCGGCTACAAAGTAGGTCATTATGACGCTTTGCTTTTGAAGAATGTATAATACAAGTAAGACTCATACTTTAATTTTGGTAATCGCAAAAAATAAGGAATCCAATGAGTGTAAAAATCTCAGCCGCTGACGTTAAAAAACTGCGCGACATGACAGGTGCAGGTATGATGGATTGTAAAAAAGCTTTGGCAGAAGCTGAAGGTGATTTTGATAGAGCTATCGAAATTCTTCGTAAGAAGGGTGAAAAACTTTCTGCTAAAAGAGCAGATCGTGATGCTTCTGAGGGGGTTGTTCTTGCTATTGTAAATGATGACAACACTAAAGGTGTAGTTATCAAATTGGCCTGTGAAACTGATTTCGTTGCTAAAAATGACGATTTCGTAGCATTGGCTAAATCTTTTGCAGACATCGCTTTAAGCCATTTCCCAGAATCTCTTGAAGCGCTTCTTGCACTTCCTTACAATGAAGAGTTGAATGTTGGTCAGAAAGTAACTGAGCAATTGGGTGTAATTGGTGAAAAACTAGAATTGTCAACTTATGAGCGCGTGGAAGCTCCTATGGTTGCTTCTTACATCCATATGGGTAACAAGGCTGGTGTTTTGGTTGGACTAACTAAGCACAATGCAGACTTTGTAGCTGCTGGTCGTGATGTTGCTATGCAAGTAGCAGCAATGAATCCTATCGCAGTTGATAAGGATGGTGTTGATCAAACAACCATCGAGAAAGAAATCGAAATTGGTAAAGAACAAGCACGCCAAGAAGGCAAACCGGAGCAAATCCTTGAAAAGATTGCAATGGGTAAATTAAATAAGTTCTTTAAAGAGAATACACTGCTTAACCAGCAATTTGTAAAAGACAGTAAAATGTCTGTCGCAGGTTATCTAAAATCTTTAGATAAAGAATTAACTGTTACAGCATTCAAACATGTAAAATTAGGCTAATCACTTAAAGGCGAATTACTTAGTAATTCGCCTTTTTTTTGCCCTTTATTTATTCTGGTCAAGGTGTTCAACAGTTGATTAAAAATCTCCATATCAATATTTTTATTGTAACTTGCTGAGAATCTATTCTATTACAGTATTAACTTTTATCTAATGGCTTTAAAGTATAAAAGGATTTTACTCAAGCTTAGCGGTGAATCCTTAATGGGTGAGCAAGGATTTGGCATCTCACCTGCTATGCTCGGACACTATGCTATCCAAATTAAAGAATTGGTTGATTTGGGTACTCAGGTGGCTGTTGTTATTGGTGGTGGAAACATATTCAGAGGCTTACAAGCCAAAGATTCAGGTATAGAAAGGGTACAAGGCGATTATATGGGAATGCTGGCAACAGTAATCAACGGCATGGCTTTACAAAGTGCCCTTGAACTGAAAGGCGTTTATACCCGTTTGATATCAGCTATTGAAATGAAACAAATAGCAGAACCCTATATCCGCAGAAGAGCCATAAGGCATTTAGAAAAAGGACGTGTTGTCATCTTTTCAGCTGGTACAGGTAGTCCTTATTTTACTACAGATTCTGCTGCTGCTCTTAGAGCTAATGAAATAAATGCAGAAGTCATTTTAAAAGGTACTCGTGTAGACGGCGTCTATACTGCTGATCCTGAAAAAGATCCCACTGCTACTAAGTTTGATACCATAAGTTTTGCTCAAGTATTGAGAATGGGTTTGAATGTAATGGACACTACAGCCTTCACATTATGCCAGGAAAATGATTTACCAATCATTGTCTTTGATATTAATGAACCGGATAACTTACTTCGCATAATACGCGGTGAGTCTGTCGGAACATTAGTAGAAGGTTAATATTTAGGATAGTGCTGCCATTGCTACAGTTGCAAAACTAATTCTGACATTCTTAGCTTCCAATAAAACTGTGGCTGCAGCTTCAATGGTTGCTCCGGTAGTAAGTATATCGTCTACGATTAATATATGCTTACCCTCTATTGCCTTTTCATTTATTAAGCTAAATACATTAGTAACATTCGACAATCGATCTGCTCTGGATTTATTGGTCTGTGTGTTAGTATTGATCTCTTTTTTTAGCACATCACACATGATGGGTTTATTCATTACTTCAGCCATCCCTTTTCCTATCAATTCACTTTGGTTGTATCCTCGCTGTATTTGTTTTTTTGGATGAAGCGGAATGGGGATAAGTAAATCGATACTTTTAAATTCGTGATTTTGTACAAATTCACGACCTAACAGTTGCCCTAAAAGGTAGCCAGTATGTCTTTCTCCCTTATATTTCAGTCCATGAATCAATTTTTGCACCATCGAATGTTTTTCAAAATGCAATAATGCATAGCCCATTACCAAAGGAAAACGACCTTCTAGCCTTTCAGTGGCCAAATTGAAGTAAAAACTCTTAAATTTTGTACGAGGAAGGTTTAAATAACAATCCAGACA
>JBCBCD010000246.1:0-8449 GCA_038530915.1 Bacteroidota bacterium | reverse complement strand
CTTTGCTTTGCTTGTTTCCTTCCTGTAGCTGTTTTTTCTCAAACAGATGATTTGAGTAAGAAACTGGATGACATGATCAATGAGGGCATGAAAGAGTGGCAGGTGCCAGGTTTAACAACAGTCGTGATAAAAGACGGTGAGGTCGTTTTTCAGAAAGCCTATGGCGTAAAAAATCTCAAAAGCCAGGAAGCTGTCAATAATAAAACCTTGTTTGCAATGGCATCAACCACCAAAGCGCTTGTTGCTATTGCCATGGCTATGCTGGTGGAAGAAGGTAAAATGGAATGGACAGACAAAGTAAGAGATCATCTGCCTTCTTTTAGGCTGTCAGATGCTTACATAACAGAAACGGCTCGGGTACAAGAGCTTTTAACACATAACCTGGGAATAGGAGGAGCCAATTACCTGTGGCTAATTGACAGTGTTTCTGCTGACGAAACGTTCAAGCGTTTTGCTGATGCACCTATTGTTTATCCAGTAAGAGGCGGATTTATTTATCAAAACCTGAATTATGTTGCTGCTGGTCAATTGATAGAATCCGTCAGTGGCCAGGATTGGCGAACATTTGTCCAGGAAAATGTGCTGGATAGATTGGAAATGGGGCGAACTCAGACATTATCAGCAAATATTTTTAAAGCTGGAAATTACGTCACTCCGCATTACAATCACTTGTTCGAGGGTATGATGGAAGTCGATTACACCAATATGGACCAAATTGGTCCGGCAGGAATGATTTGGTCTTGCTTGGATGATGTGACTAACTACATTACTTTTTTAGAAAATGATGGAGTCTACAAAGGGGATACCTTATTGAAACCGGCTTCATTTGACTATTTGTTCAAGCCGCATGCGCTTATTCCGGGAGAAGAATATCCCACCCAACGCCTTGTAAATCCCAATTGGATGTCTTATGGGTTAGGATGGTTTCAGCAAGATTATCGAGGTCAGAAATTAGATTTTCATACTGGTAGCCTGCCCGGTTTAGTTGCTTTAGCTGGACTAATGCGCGATAAAAATGTAGCAGTTTACGTTTTTGGAAACCTGGATCATGCTGAGCTGAGGCACGCTATTTTATACAAAGCCATGGATCTATATGCTTTTGGTGATGATAGTAGAGATTGGCACACAGAAGTATTTGACCTATACAATGGCCTGTTCGATGATTATAAAAAAGGGATTGAAAATATGGTGATGGGTAGGGTAGCTGATACTCGGCCATCCCTTTCGCTAGATGAATATGCAGGAGAATACATTAATAAAATGTATGGAACCATAGTAGTTGAAAATAAAAAGGGAGCGCTTCATCTAAGCGTAAATGATAGATTGCACTTTTCTGTCGATCATTGGCATTATGATACTTTTTTCAGAGAAAGAGTAGGAACGAGCTTTTTGTTGTACCCAGATACTTTTGATTTTGATATAGACAAGAGTGGTAAGGTGAGTTCAATGAATATATTTGGTTTTGAGTGGAAAAAAATGAATGAGTAAATCTATTGATTACAGGTTTTAGTCGATGCCTACAATTACTTAGTCCATCAGAGACTTTAATGGTGAAACCAATACCACTAGAAGAAAGTCCCCTAGAAGTAATTGATTTCGAAACCATTGATTAACCTGTACTCTAATGCAAAAAAACATTTTACTTTCATTGCTCCTTTTAGTGGGCACTACCTTGGCTCACGCACAAATGCCAGTGATTAAAGCTAGTTCTAGTTCTGTTGACATTCGAGATGGAGATTATTTGAGCAAGGGAAATTGGACCTTGATGCCTGACTTAAAGCCAGATCCGTATGAAACGACTGTAGAAAAAAGCAAAACCGTTACCTTTTACACCGACATCGATTCGATTTCTTTTAAAGTTAAACCCAATAAAACGTATGATTTTGTTATTCTTTTAAATGGTAAAGATTCCTGCTGGACACGTATAGTGGCCAATCAATACACACCACCTGCTGTTTTTTCAAAAAAATACATCAAGGCCAATAAAGGAAAGTTTGCCTTTGATGTGCCAGAGGTACAAGAATTGGTGCATATCATTATGGCCATTACGCCTAAAGGGATTGAAGATCACAATATGGTCAATCACAATGGAGCTTACTATGAAAAAGTTATAGAACACTTTGGTGAGTTTAAAAATGAAGCAATCGTTGCCAGTGTTAATGAACTTCTCGAAAATGGCTTATATGCTCGTTTGAAGATGGATGCTTGTGGATTCTTGTTTGAAAAAGATAAGATTGCCAAAAAAACTGAATACAACCGAATGAATTGGGGCAATTCCAACTATATGGAACCACTCCTTGCAAACCTTGAAGCTTTTGCTAAGAAGACCAACTTTAGGACTTTCTTTAAAGAGAATACACCTTACTATCAACAATTGATTAGCCTACTTGCTAAGCAAACGCCTATTCAACCTCAATGGGATTGGCTGGAAAAGAACTTCCCTAATCGCTACGATCATTACTACATTACTTTTTCACCATTGGTATATGGCAGCCATTCTACCAATCGCTTCGAATCCAATGGGTTTAAGCAAACAGCTATGTTCATTGCCGGGCCTTCTGAAAACTCTAAACATAATGAAGCTGTTCTGGAAGGTTTAATAACCCGTATGGTGTTCACAGAAATTGATCACAATTATGTTAATCCTGTTTCGGATCAGTATTTAGATGAAATCAATGTCGCATTTGCTAATAGAAAAAACTGGGTCAATGACGATACTTTCGCAAGAAGCTATGGCAATCCTTATTCTGTTTTCAACGAATACATGACTTGGGCCGTATTTAGCATTTACGCTAAAGAAAGATTCAAACCTGAGGATTTCAAAGTAATTAATAAAAGAGTAGAAAAACAAATGGATGAATGGAGAGGGTTCACTAATTTCATTGCTTTCAACCAAGAAGTACTCAGACTTTACGACAACAAAGCCAAAGATGAATCGATAGCGGACTTATATCCTAAAGTATTGGAGTGGTGTAAGGAGCAGCTTTAAGCATGTTGCTATGCTCTTATGTTGTCATACTGTCTAATATATAACAGCATAGCACCATAAGAGCATAACAACATAGCAAAATGAAAACCTACTCATCCTTCAAATACACCGCCGGATTTACTCTGATTACTTTATACAATAAAATGGTAATGATCGTCAGAAAAACCAGACCGCAAATCAATATACCCAAAGCTGGAGTGAATATTCCGATATGAATTCTTTCCGGATAATCGTTGAGCCAATTGTTTAGGAAGTAGATGGCTGGAATTAGCCCTACCACAAAGCCGATGCCCAACCAGCTGCTGAATTTTTTGGAAAACAACCAATAGATTTGAAGGGGACTTGCTCCATTGACTTTGCGAATGCTTACCTCCTTGAGTCTTTGTCTTACATGCGTACCAACGATACCAAAAAGGCCTAGTGAAGCCAAAAGTATAGCTATTAGAGAACCCGCTTGGCTAATCCTCTTTATACTTGCTTCTGTTTCCATATAGTTGGCGTTGATTTCATCCAGCCAATAATAGTTGATAGGCTGGCGGGGATAAGTCGAACGCCAGACTTCTTCTATGGCACTTATGTCAGGTTGGTCAACTCCAGAACCGAATTTTACCAACATAATTTGATACTGATACTCCGGCGAAGTGTACATGACAAGTGGTTCAATCGTACTCTTAGGTGATTCCATGTGGAAATCTTTAACAACACCTACGATTCTGGGATTTTCCAGTTCACCATAATCGAATGGTATTTGCTTACCGATAGGATCTTCCAATTTCATGGCTTTTATCAATGCTTCGTTGACAACTACAGCCTGTTTGGCATCTGTACTAATAGTTGCATCAAAGTTTCTTCCTTCTTTAACTTCAATATTTAATAAGTCGATGAATTTTGGATCGGTACGCAAATGGGCTACTTCTATTCTATTGCCTTCATAGGTGAAGTCAGTGCCGTTGTAGCCGGAGTTGGCGCTTGCTTCTTGTACAAATGGCAAAGCGGCGAGTTTAGTTCTCATTTGTTCGACCCTTTGGCTGCTTGTATCTCTGATAGTCAATAGTAGGGTATTGTCATCCTCGTAGCCAAGGTCAAAATTGATCAAGTGATTCAATTGTTGACTAACTGTGATCATACCTATGATAAGAAAAATAGTCAGACTCACTTGTATCATAACTAAAAACCAACCAAAGAATGAGTTGCCACCCACTTTTAGCTTAGCCTTCAATGCGTTACCAATTCTTTGTGAGGCCAAGACTAGTGATGGGTAAATGCCTGCTATTAGAGTACTTATGCCAATAATCAATAAGATAGAGATAACAAATCGGGAACTCAGCAGTTGTTCTATTTGATATTCCTGATCTACGAAGATAGAAAAGGCGGGTAAAATCAAAATGATGAGTATGATGCTTAGTACACCTGCTATTAAGCTACTTAAAAATGATTCCGTAATAAATTGCTGAAAAATGATTGTTTTATTAGCTCCCATTACTTTTCTGATGGCTACTTCTCTTACCCTGCTTAAATAATTTCCGGTGGCGAAATTGGCGTAGTTGAAACAACTAATCAACAAACACAATATTCCAATGATTAATACTACTCTGAGAACTTGGTGGTTGACTCCTGCATTCAATCCATTGCCCATGGGTAAATCAGCGTTCATATGCATTTCAGAGAAGGGTTGAAGGTGTAATTGGGCATCGTTTTGTGTGACGTCAAAGTTGGCGGCAAAGACTTTATTCATGCTTTCCAAAACAGCTTCTTCAGTGACACCTTTCTTTTTTTGTAAAAAAACATTCATGTTGATATCAAACCAGGTGGTTGTCCTTCTGGCAGGCACATTGTTTTTCCAAAAAGCAAAAGGTACCAACATTTCAGGCCTCAAAGAAGAATTGTTAGGCATGTCTTTGTAAATGCCTGTTATGGTAAATACTTGTTCTTGCTCACCAAAAACCAAAGTAAGTTCCTCCGTTTGAGGAAGTGTAGCAGCAAAAGATTCAGAAATGACAATTCTATCGGGCTGCTCAAAGCGCTCAGGCCCTCCACTGATGAATTCAAAATCAAGCATGTCAAAAAGTGCTCGGTCAGCATAGTGAAAGATTTGATACGCATAATCTTCTTGCATGGGCCTTAATGCCATCGCATTTTTTATGTGCGAAGCTTTGAGAATACCAGGAACTTGTTTGGGAATCTCTTCTCCCATAATGTAAGAAGCACCTGGAATCATCTGTGTTTCGCCTTCATAGACCATGCTACAAGTCAGGCGATACAATTGATCAGAGTTTTCGTGAAAAGAATCAAATGACAATTGATCAGATAAAAACAGGAAGGCTATCGTTGCGGAAGCGATACCCAGAGAAAGCCCAAAAATGTTGATGGACGAAAAGGTTCGAGTTTTCCAGAGGAACCGAAAGCCTGTTTTAAAATAGCTTTTTAAGCTTTGGAAATACAAATTTTTCATAAAGTCGGGTGATTTAAACTTAAATAATTGTATGGTTCTCAATGCCTCATAGGCAAATTTGAGTTTTGCATATCGAGTTCCTTTAGTTTCTACCCGCCATTGGAAGGCTTCATGAAGATCTCCTTGTACTTCCTCGAGGTATTCATCAGGACAGATGCGTTCTACAAACCAGTCTGCCCATTTAGGTGGTTCATTACGCATCGAATTTGAATTTAGGCTGAATAATACTGGCCCAAAGCTTGGTTTTGGCCTCCTGTACTTCTTTTATGGCATAATAACCAGCGGGTGTGGCCCAATAGATTCTCTTTCTTCTCCCCCCTCTTTGAGCCGTAGGCTCACCAAACTTAGACTCTACCCAGCCTTTTTTCTCCATTCGTTTTAAAACGACATGGATAGCTGGGAGTGAAATAGATTTTTGCATGACTTCCTCATATGATTTTGCAATCTCAACCCCATGACATTCCTCTTCTTTTAATAAAATCATCAATATGATCTCTTCCAAAGTACCAATAGAATCCATTAGATTAATATTTGTTAAAGTAATCTGATGCAATATTATTAATAATTGTTTAAAAAATGAAATCCAATATAGAATCAATAGAAAATGCGGATTGAGATTTTACAGGAAGGAATTGAGGAAGCTGTAGCTAAAGCTTAACAATTAATTAATTTTCAAGATAAGTGAAGCTCTAAATATTTTTGGAATTTTACATACATGCGCTCTATCAATACTAGTATTTGAACAATAAGAAAGGAAAATTCTTGAAAATTATTTTTGACCGACTCAAGGCGCAAAAATCGCGCATATCCTAGCTCTGCAATGGTTTTCGTAATAAAAAGACCGTCCAAGAGAGCTAAAGGTTATAATTTTATTTGATTCTGTTAACTTCTTATTAAGGTTAAGTGGATTTAAATCTACTTAACCTTACTTATTTTGTGTGCAAATCAAGTACCCTCTAATGAAAAGAAAATATTTACTATTCTGCCTGTCAATTGCTTACCTATTGATTTCTTGTGACAATACTTCTGTAGAATCTTCGGTTGTTAAAGATTTGAGCTCACTTCCTGATGATCTTCCTTTCTTTGTACAACCTGACAGTCTGAATAATCCTATAAAATTGAAATTAATTGAAGCATATAAAGAATATGAGGAACCCAGTATCAACTTAGATACCATTGCTGAAAAATGGGGTTTTTCTTTAGGCGATCCAGCAAATGGATTAATCGTAACAGCAAGTCAAATACCAGACACTAAAGAAATAGTAAGCCTGCCACATGAATCAGATAAATCCAACTGGTCTTTTTGGTACAGCAAAAAACTACTCATCACGGATCCTGTCTATTTACAGGTCAATGCAGATGATGGGGCACAAGTTTTTCAGGATGGCCAGCAAATAGTAGAAGTAGTAATGGGGACTTATTTCTTGTTAAATCCTTCTGCTGATTCATCTACCATACACATCCGTGTATTGAACAACGCTATGGAAGGTGGTTTGAGAATGGCAGGTTTTTCTAAAGTAGCAACTGTCAATAGGCATCAATCTGAAAAAGAGGTGGCTACACAAGTTAAGACCTTTGTAAAACAGGCCTTACAGTTGCCAGTTTTGGATAACCAGCAAGCTGCTATAATTATTAAAGCGATTGAAGAGCCTAATAGAAGTAATGTCAATGCGGCTTCCAGATTGTTTGTTCCGGTTCAGGTAGCTCCACATTTGCAGCGTATGAACTTTAGTGAATATGCCTTGGTGTACGAAAAAAGTGTCCGGTCCAATGTTGCAATGAATATTTTAAATAGAACTAATGGTGCTCGGAATAACTTCATGTGTGATGCACAAGAAGGAAACATGTGTGGTGTAAGGTCATTGATAGAGCCTGGTTTTGATTACAACATCCAATTGACGGAAAGCAAACTCGCGGTTAACTATCCTCTTTCTTTGCAAACGGCTCAGGTTAATTATTCTTTTTCAGTATGGGGCGATAGCCAGGGTGGCTGGAACACATTTAGCAAGCTATCTAAAAGAATGGCTCAGCAAAATGATGCTTTTACTATAGGCTTGGGCGATTTGGTAGCTAATGGAGTAGAACGTAGCGAATGGGTTGATTTCTTCACTTGCCTCGAGCCTCTTTCCCAAAAAATGCCACTTTATTTGATCCCGGGTAATCACGATTATGATGGCTACTACAATTATCTGTATCCATCAAATTATCACGATTACACTTTTCATACGGATGGTACTAAGACTTATTTTTCCTGGCGTTCTCCCTATGCTGCCTTCATCGTTTTGGACCCCAACAGTAACTTTCCACTAAGCATCGATAAAGAACAAATGGCTTGGTTTGAAAATGAAATCCAATCCGATGTTTGGCAATCCGCGGATTGGCGCTTTGTACTCATTCATCAACCGCCTTACTCTCAAGCTTGGCCCGGCTATCAAGGCGATGAATTTATCAAAACACTAATCGATGAGAAAGCCGAGAGTGCTGAGATAGACTTTGTCCTTTCCGGCCACACTCATGCCTACGAACGATTGACCAAGCAATATGGCGAGCAGAAAACCACCTTCTTGGTATTGGGTGGAGCAGGAGGTACTTTAGAGCCTGCTGAATCTTCAGCTGAACCTAAGATGGATGTGGTGGTTAAAAAGCATCATTTTGGTCGATTCAATTTTTCGACTAAGCAGATTGGTTTTCAGGCAATTGGATTGGATGGGGAAGTGTTGGATGAGTTCAGTAGGAGTAAGTAAGCACTTGGGTGTAGGGTTGAGTGTGTAGGGTGTAGTGGGGGCAGTCGCTACACCCTACACTCTACACAGAGAAGCCTTACCTTTAATTATCACATATATTTTTACCAAACGCTTACTTATATTCTTTATCTTAATTACCATATCTAAACTAGGCTTATGGCTTCAAAATAGGCTTTATAGCTTTCGAAGCTTTAAATCAGGCATAAACTTAGGGCTATTCAGAAGTAGTCTAAAATTCTGATAATCAGCAATTTCATTGTATCT
>JBCBCD010000245.1:4679-8456 GCA_038530915.1 Bacteroidota bacterium | reverse complement strand
GATCACCTCACGCCGTGAGGTGATCACTCCACTCCTATATTATTATATCAAATAAAAACTTACTCCAATCTAAACGCTCCGGTAAACCCATAAGTCGTTCCTAAACCTACATTACTTGCCACACTATTTGTACTAGCATAGGCACCTAATCTGAAGCTCCAATCTTCGCCGTTATTGAAGATATAACCCAATTGAATACTCGGGGAGAAGCTGCCATCAACAGCTACACCTGCCCAGAACGTTTCATGCATTTCAAAAGCGGCATTCAATCTTGGAATAACAATGTCAGAAGCGGCATAGTCTGCTTGTACCGCTAAATCAATAAAACTATTGTCGAGATCAAAACGATAACCTGCTAATGCATAGGCATGTATCACCCTTTCGAAATTGACATTTACATTGTCTACATCAAAAATGAGATTTCCTGGGAGTGCTTGAAAAAAGCCTATTCCACCAAAAAAATGAGATTTATACCATTCATCTACATCTACAGATTTGTAATAAATCCCTGCACCGAAATTGATGTGGTTGGCATTAGATTGTTGTTCGAATAGCTTTATATCATTGGGATCTACAGCGATCTCATCGGTGGGATTGTAGGTGTATTGACGTACATTGGCCGCTATGCCAAAAGAAAGTCTACCGGCATAGCCCATAGGAATGTGATAGGCATAATTCACTTGTATACCTGTTTCTCTCAATGGGCCTGTTTCTTCTTGGTGAAGTTGTATCCCCACGCCCATGTTGAAGGCTGTAAATGGAATTTGTCCATTGATAGAAATCAACTGTGGTGCATCCTGAAAGCCTGCCCACTGTTGGATGTAATTGGCATTGGCTTCCAGGTAATCCCAGCTACCGGTAATAGCAGGATTCCATATGAATCGATTGCCTTCTATCAACGACCCTCTTGGCAATTGCTGGCTGTAACTCACAGTAAAAAAGGTAGTTGTGAGTAATATTATAATCGATAGTTGTAGTAGTTTTCTCATTCTCTAACCAAGGTAAGGGTTTGCTTAACAAATAAATCTTGTTCGTCTACTCTCAAAATGTAATAGTATACACCTGGTGGAAGTGGTTGCCCTCTCAGGGTCCCATCCCACAATTCTCCTTCTATCTGGTAATTGATTCTACTGAACACGATTTGCCCCCAACGGCTGTATATTTTGATTTCATTGCTTTGATAAGTTTCCAAACCCGGGAAGCGTAGCACATCATTTTCTCCATCTCCATTGGGTGAGATAAAGGTAGTAGGCTCAAAACGCAACTGATTTTCAGGAATCTCAACTCTTATGCTTATGCTATCTGTAACCAGACAACCTTGAGCTGAAAGGTATTGCACGGTATACGTAATGGAATCAGATGGAGCAGCCATAGGACTTTGACAATCGGTACAGGATAATCCCTCAATTGGTGACCAAACATAATCACTGCCTTCTCCGGCTGTCAAAATAGTGAACTCACCCAATTCGATATTTGTATCTCCACTTATTGTTCCTTCTATTGAAGCATCTTGAACAACAGTGGTACCACTCACTGCACAGCCATCCGCATTAAAAGCATCTAAGCGGTAAGTTCCAGCTTCCGTGACTGTAATATTTTGTCCCTGAGCAAAAGGCTGATTGTTTATAAACCATTGGTAGGCATTAAGTCCAGCGGGCGCTTCTAAAACGATGCTGTCCATTGAACAAAGAAATGCAGATGTCGGAAGTGGTATTAATGGATCGAAATTAGGCGTCTCGATATTGATGATGGTGTCTAGCATGCAATCATTGGCATCTTTAGCAACGATTAAATAACTACCTGCGGCTAAGTTTTGCTGAATACTATCGCTTACAAAGCCTGAGCCAAAATCGTATTGATAGGGTGACGTACCACCACTTACAATCAAGGCAATAGAACCATTGGCTGTGTTACAGTCAGGAGCAGTAGTCTGACTATTGATCTGTAACCCTTGTAATGGACTACCTACTACTACAGAATCTTGAACGGTCTGACCGGCCGCATCACTCACTGTAAGAAAATAAGTCCCACTTAAAAGTTGATTAATGGACTCCTGATCAGATTGAAAATTGTCAGGGCCCGACCAGCTGTATTCGAAAGGAGAACTACCTCCTTGCACGCTTACATTGATTGAACCGGACCTAAAGCCAAAACAATCATTGTTTTGCACTTCAAAATCAAGCAGTAGGGCTGGATCTACCAATTGGATGCAACCTTGCTCAATAATGGGAGTAATGGCTTCGATATTGTCATTATTCAATCGACCCAACTGGATAGGAGTGGGGGTGTCTGTAATAGACACCAAAGAACTGTCTCCTGTATTTCCTTTGGCTAAAAAATAAAGACAAAATAGATTGCTGCTGTCCTGCAATTCAACCCCTTGTCCAGCCGCATCAAACCAGACAAAAGGCATATTACCCTGCGGTGCTAATACTTCTGCCAGATTGGTACTGGATGCAGTGGGCAAGCCAAAATCATCAGCACGCAAATAATCAAGTACTTCTGTATCCCAGGCTAAGGTGAATTGAAGACTGATTAGGCCACTTATATTCTGACCTTTTATGCACACTTGCACCGTATCCCCGGGACTGACTTCCTTTTTGTCAACAGATAATAAAGGAGTCTCCTGAGCAGTAAGTGAACTGCTCAAGAGATTCCCAAAAAGTAGTGTTACAATAATTATGCAATAACGCATAGAATTAGTTTTGCAAGTAATTAATCAATAGGATAGAGATCAGATTGATTAATTACTTAAAATAAAACGCTTGTTGGTTTGATATCCATCGCTGCTCATCTTCAAAATGTACCAACCTGATTCATTCAACTGCTGTGCGTTGATTTCAAATCGATGGTTTCCAGCTTCATAGTCCTGCTTGATGCTTTCAACAGGCCTTCCCAGTGCATCATAGATTTCAAACGATACTTCTGCCGCTTCAGGTATGAAGAAGCGTACTTCTGTTTTCTCAGTAAATGGATTCGGTCTCAAAGGCTCCAGACGAATTTGATCACCTACAATCCTATCATTTTCCTGATACAAATTGCTCACTTTCAATGGTTCACCATCCGGATTATATGCTATGGCTGGCAAACTGTTGGCATTGGTCCAAATTCTATTTGAGAGTCTATCCTTTTCATTTTCTACAGAAAAGTGTAACTTAAATAAAACCTCACCTTCCTGAATTTCAAAACCCTCTGGATTTCCGGTAGGGTCAAACCAAAGTGTTGGAATCAAACCCTCTTTCAGTTTATTCAGGTTAAAATTGGCTTTATTGATGCCTGGGAGTGTTCCTGGCTCTATATCTAAAAGCGTCATTTTAGCCGGATCAAAATTGATATCAAATTGATAAGCTGCCAATTGTTGTGGCTTTGGTGCTTTTACAACTATAATGTGGATTTCGCCCTGCACTTCCTCCTTAAAGAGTACTTCCAATTCTTCTTCTGCTCTGAATTCCTGTGCTGAGTTGTTGACATCACCAAGTTTTAAGCCAATAAAATCAGCCATTTCGTCATTTCTTAGATCATCAAATGTGATGGTTGTAGGAAAATCTTCAGCCAATGGATTGGTTGGATCCTGGAAGTTGTAAGCAGCATCCACAAAGGACCAGGGCGATTGATCACCCGGGAAAGCAGTGGTGATGCCCAAAATCAAACGCTGAATGGTTGCCAAATCGATGGCTGTAACAGATCGTGAAGTATCTACATCGGCAGCTATGATTTTGTATGGCGAATTCAATGCTTGTATCGTAAAGATGTGTCTTTGGATCTTGATCCAAAGAC
>JBCBCD010000245.1:0-4669 GCA_038530915.1 Bacteroidota bacterium | reverse complement strand
TGGATTGGTAAATCTTGTTGGTGTCAAAGTATAAGTTTGAGCGGTAGGCAGTTCCAAAAATTCATACAAGCCGTTTTCATCGGTAATGGCCGGATCTTGCCCGGAAGAAATGGCTACTTCTACATTCTCCAGCGGCCGTCCGTCTTCGCGGAATACCTGACCAAATATATTCGCAAATGGCTTAACACATACTTCTCCACTTACGGTAGCAAAAATGGCCTGTACGATGTCATTGCCTGCGAGTATCCCAACCTCACTTTGAGTAGGTATATCCCCAAAGTTGACAATAGTACACATGCTGTCCATGGCGATGATCTCCATGTCAATATTGAATATAATCGTGCTATCAGGCAAGCTGGCTCCTAAGCCGGAGAACCATACCACACTCATGAGTGAGTCACTGAAAATATTGATGTCATCAGGTCCTAAGTCTGTCAAGTTGAATCCACTAACACCAATGAATCTTGCTACTGTCGCATCCGTCTGGAACAATGAAAACTGGAAGGAGATCACATCATTAAAGTTGTACACTCTTATGGGCACCTGTACGGTATCACCAGGAGCTCCTTCTGTCAATTCTTCTACTTCAAAGCGGATGATATCGGTAGGCTGTGCCAATTCAAAAACGAACTCTGTAGTATCTGCACCACATTCGTTAGAGGCGATCAACTGTACGTTTTTGAATCCACCCGTTTGATAACTGGTAGTCGGTTCAAACTCTGTCGAGAACAAGCCATTGCCAAAATCCCATTGGAAATCGGTAGCATCGGCTGTAGAAACATTATTAAAGCTGACGACCAATTCATTTACATTGATGGTAAATCCTGCTAAGGGTGCTACGGTAGGATCTTCATCTACAGCTACTGTAAAGAAGCTTTCACAGCCATTTGGCCCCGTAGCAGTAACAGAATATGAGCCACCTTCATCTACAATGGGTTGTTGTTCTTCTGAAGTAAAACCATTCGGACCTGTCCATGCAAAACTTACATCCGGTGTTTCAGTATCCAATACCAGTTGAACGGTCGGACTGAGACAATCTATGGCTCTGTCAAAAAGGCCAATAAGCTCTGGAGCTAGAGTATCTGCCACTACTTGAACTTCTACCGTATCTGCACATTCTCCTTCTATAGCGATTAAGGTGTAAAGGCCGGCTTCATTCACCAAAGCATTTTGATCGGTGGAAGAAAAGCCATTTGGACCTGTCCAGTTGTAGCTGGCACCTTCTTTATTGCTATTGCCCAATAAGGTTACCTCCTGAACATCACAGGTAATGGTATCTCCCAAAGCTGAAGCTTCAATATCACACACGATTAATGCAGCTACTTGACAGACGGCAAAAGGAGAAGTGTTTTCAGGGAAGCCTGCTGTTTGAGTAGCGGTATAGGTCAAGCCTTCAGTTATTCCAGCATCGGTATATGACCAGGTACCATCGGGATCAGCCGTAATAGAAGCAACAAAAGTACCCTGACAGGCAACTGTTTCATTGCCACAGCCTGTATCCTGAAAGATTTCAATAGTTGCATTGGGTTGGGAGGTTCCCACTAGTTCACCCGGGGTCGCAGAAGTAATTACCGGTGCTTGAAGGTCAATTTGAGTGCCGGGTTCGTGGAAAATACCTGCATCTTGGTTACAGAATAAAAAGTTTTCAGAATATATATTATCCTGAGCACCTTCATTGGCATATATACCGAGTCTAAATTCTCCTATGGAATTATCTTGTAAAGTGTTGCCTGTAGCGTTTGCTAAAAATACACCTATTTCTCCACCGCTGATAAAGTTATCATTGGTAATGCCAATGCCATTGAATTGAAAAAAGCTATTGCTTGTTCCAAATATGCCAAGGGCTATTCCATTTCCAGAGCCTGTAAGGTTATTGAATTGTACATCCATATTGTCACAGTCGGAAAGTGCCAAACCGGTTACATTCGCATTGCGTACCACATCATTGGTATCGATACCTATTCTATTGTTGAACACTGAACTGTTAGTCGTTCCAAAGAAGCCAATGTGATCCTGTCCCAGGTTGGTCACAAAGGTGTTAAAGCTCAGGCTAATATCTGAAAAAGCACCGACTTCCAAAACCCTGAATTCATCTCCATTGATCAGACGCAGTCCAGAAACTGTACAGTTATCGGAACTGATAATCAAACAGGTGAACTGATCATTTCCATCTATGGTAATGGCGGGTCGATTGGGTTGATAACCTGGCTGAGTAGCTCCATCAATAACGACATCTGTACCATCCATTGTGGGAAGTAAGTTATCCAATACAATATCGTGTGGTCCATCACCTGGTATGGCAAATTCGATGCGATTGAGGTTGGTGTTGAGGTTGGTGTTTTCTATGGCTTGTCCCAAAGAGCCAATTCCAAATGTATTGGTATTGATGACTTGTAAAAAACCTTGTTCGTTTTCAATGGCTCCCATATCGAAGGTGCTACCGGGAACACCCTGGCCTCGGTCTATGCGGTCAAAATCAAAATTGATTAGTTCTGCTATATCGCCATCCACATCTGCATCAAAAATATCTGCTGGCATAAGTAATGGATCTGCATTGCCCTGTGCCGGAGAAGTATTGCTGATCGAAAAATCATCATTGGCAGGATCTATAATTTGAGGATCGTTGGGAATGATGTTGTTGACTCCGTAGGTGAGGGTAGAACCATTAATTTGACCGAGAATCAAGTTTTGAGCAGTAATGGTACTGGCTGTATTTACAGAATTGGGAAACAAAGTTATAGCATTTGTAGCAGTATTTCCATAAACAATACTATTGTAAAGTTCCAGGTCACCATCCTGAATTTGAATACCTCCAACTAAATCAGCACTGTTTTCAATTAGAGTACTATTGAAAATAACGATACTACTTAAATTTCCTACGATCACACCCCCAAGGGTATTTGCGAAATTGTCATAAAAAATAGAGTTGACGATAGTCGTATTACTTTGAGATACATTTAAAGCACCCCCTTGAAAAGTGGATTCATTTTGTACAAAAGCACAATTGACGATATCGAGATTGCCGTCGGTGTGATTGATGGCCCCTCCATTTTCACCTGCACTGTTGTCAAAGTCACAGTTGATCAAGCTAAGATCACCATTTGCTGTGATAGCTCCGCCAAATTCAGCATTGGCAGCTCCACCACCATTGATGAAGTATATATTGCGAATGCTCACCGGATCTGCATTGAAGGCGGGTATATTAAATATTCGACTATTGCCTTGTGCGTCAATGGTAATATCTGCACCATCCCCATTGATGACTACTCCTGGTGGAATCTCCATTTCACCTGAGGTCAAAACAATGGTTCCGTTTACAGCAAAAGTAATGGTGTCTCCACTTATTGCGCAACTCAGCGCTTCACGTAGAGAACCTACCCCGGAATCATTCAAATTGGTAATTATGGAATCGCATGGCATCAATAGAGAAGCACTCGCAGGTGCAAAAAAGCCCGAGTTGGCATTGAATGCAGCAGAAGACTGCATCCCAATAATGGGTTGACCCACTGTGCCATTCACTTGAAAATTATTGCTGCTGGCAACGACTGCTCCATTACTCAAAACTGATTTAGCAAGAGCGTTTTGAGCGCTTAGACTTCCAAAAGCTAGACAACTTAGGAAGAGGATAAATTGTATGGTTTTAAACATGTTTTTTTAGTTGAGGGTTGAAAGTTGAGGGTTGAGGGGCTCCTATGTCATCCTCAACGCTCAACTTACTCGAAAGATTAATTATTTATTGTCATTCATATATTGTTGCAATTGCTTCACTATACCTTGTAAGTTTTGTGCTTTTTGAGCATAATTGGCTGCAATTTGCGATGCTTGTTCAGGATGATCGATGATGTACTTCATCATCTCAAATTGAGGATCATTTACATCAATTTGAGCTACTTCTTTCCAAGTCTGAGAAATAGTCGCTAGAGCTTCTTCTTGTGTTTCGAAAGTCGCTCCATTGAAAAGGCCATTCACTTTGCTGGGATGAGTAGGAGCTACTGAATAATCTAGTTCTGTTTGGATGTTTTGCGGTTGAGAACCATCTGTATGGAATAGCTTTACTTCATAATTTGGATTTACTTCCTTGATGGCCAACTGCATTTCGTTCATGACCGTTTGCATTTGATCAACGATATCAGCCAGGTCATTTTGATTGATACCAACAGCCGTGTTGATCATTTTAAAAGGGGCTTTTCCGTCGCTTTCGTCCCAGGCGATACCAACGATACGATGGTAATCTTTGGGCAACATTTTTTTAGGATTTACCGCTATACCCAAGCCATCTCCATTTCCTGAAGGAAGGATGTAATCCCCTTTATTGACCTGACCTATCACCTTTACCGGAATCTGTCCCATGAAAGCCACTTTTTCATACAAATGACGAACTTGAGGCTGTGGTGCCGCACCTGACATAGCAGGAGCTTTAGAAATGGCCATGAAATGTTCGGCCTCAAGGAATTCCTTGGATACTTCACCTGCTCTGACCCCTACAATATCTCCGTAAGTGATGAGCTCACTGGAATCCTGACGGATCAAATATTCTGCATAATCACCAGAGGCGGTTTCATAAGAAACCCCAATTAGGAGCAGTTCATAACCTGAATAAATACCCAGATTGACCACTGTTGTAGCTAAGGAAACGCCGGTAGCCCATATGTCTTCAGGATCGGCAATA
>JBCBCD010000244.1:0-8490 GCA_038530915.1 Bacteroidota bacterium | reverse complement strand
AAGCTGTGATCATTGTATCTTCTAAGCCCACTGCCAATTCAAATACCACCACTTGTACCGTGTCTACTTCTATACAGCCGGTGTCTTCATTATTTGCTACCACATAGTAGTTGGTACAGGCTTCCATTGGCGTTACCTGAATACTATTGCCAGTAGCTATCAAATTCACTAAGTCAGCATCTGAATACCACTCTATCGTATCATCATCTGTGCTGCTTGCTCTCAACGTCACCTCCTCTATTTCACAGATCAAAGTATCATCTTGAGTTTCTAAATTGATCTCCGGCAATACATCCACTTCTATGGTCTTATTTACCATACATTTACCTGAAGTATCTCTAACTTCCACCATATAAGTTGCATCCATGGTTCCCTGGAAAACAGGATTCGATGGATCACTTAAGTCCAGGTTGTCGGTGGGTGTCCAGGTGTATTCGTACACTGGCTTACCATTTGGATTCAAATCTGTTGGCCTATTGTAACAAGCTGTAATCAAAGTATCTTCCAAACCAACGTCTTTGTTGAATACAATTACTTCAACCGAATCAATACCATTACAAATTTCACCATCGCCAGCTACTATATAATAGGTGTTTCTTGCATTTTGTGGTGTCACACTTATGCTCTTCCCTTGTCCAATTAGTTGGGTAAAGGCAGCATCTGAATACCAATTAAACTCTAAATCCTCATCTGATGTGAGTGTTAGATTAATTTCACTCATATCACATACCAATGTATCAGCAGGAGCTGTAAATGAAACTACTCTTAGTATTTCGACTCTTACTTCTTTTGGCACAATACATACACCGTCTGTCACTTCAACTTTGTATGTAATCGGCTCATTGGTTGTAATGATTGGATTGTGATCATTAGTAAGATCTAAGGAGGTAGTTGGTGTCCAGGTATAATCATAAGCAGGGTTTCCATCCGGATTTAGTTCAGTTGGCAAGCCTTGGCAAACAAATACCGTATCTCTTAATCCATGAGGAAACGGATTTCCTTCCACTTCAAAAGTTAAGCTATCGATACAGCCAAATTTACTAGTCCCAACAACTGTTATGATATTATTCCCTTCACCTAAAGTGACCGAAGGACTTGCTGAAGTAGGGTCATCAAATGTTGCCAAGTTGCTGCTCCACTGATAAGTAAGCATATCATCAGAGGAGACACTTAATTCCGGCACGATGACAGAACCATCACACAAGGTGAGTGTATCAAAGTTAGAGCTTAGTGAAATAGAAAATGTTCCTGTTATTACTGTCGCAGCTTTATTAGTGACACAACCAAAAGAATCAGTAGCTGAAATCAGGTAATTGCCTTCTTCACCAGGAGCAATGGTTATACTCGCCTCACTGCTTCTTTCCGTTCCAAATTGATCAAACCAGGTAACTGTTGCTCCTTCAGGAATCTTAGCTTCCAATCTCAAGGTATCTCCACAGGTAGCAACTGTATCTGCAATTTCAAAATCTATCGGCTGAATCACTTCAATCGTAACTTGCTGTGAGGTATTACAAATCGAACTCCTACTACTTGTCAGTGCAGTATAGGTAGTAGTAGATCCAGGAAAAGCCAATGGGTTCTCTATATCCGTTGCAGAAAGACCTTCAAGTGGACTCCATTGGTAAGTGTAGTCTCCTAAAGCATCAGCTGTTATTTGAATGGTATCTCCTTTACATATTTTCAAGGTATCCATTCCATCTGCAAAAACAACTTCAGGTAGATCTAATTCTACTGTTTTCTTTAAAGTATCTATACAACCATTTTCCGTAATGATGACCAGCTGCGCCTCAAAAGTTTCTACATCAACAAGGTCTAATTTGGGATTTTGAAGATTTGATCTACCAAATTGCCCAAAGTCCCAGTTCCAACCTACAATATTTCCTGTATTGGTAATGGTGAGGTCTTCAAAGTTGATGTGCGCTCCCTCTTCATCACATTCTGTTACTTCTACAGAGAAATCCAGTTCTATTGCATTTTCAGGAATGATAATGGTTTGAGTAAGCGTATCATTACAATTTTCAATATTGTCATGTCTCCAAGTTAGAACAGCTTGATATTCTCCTGCAGTTGGAAAAGTGAAAGAAGGACTGTAAGCATTGCTTGTACCTATACTGCTCCCATTTTGCAAGAAATTCCATGCATACTTAAGGTTTTCATTGCTGGTATTCATGAAGTTCACTGTTCTGGAATCACAATCTAATTCTGAAGAGAATGATAGAACAGTATTCTCATCTATTTGAGTCACCAACAAAGTATCTTCCAAAGTACACCCAAATTGATTGGTTATTTTCAAGTACAATGGATGTGTACCTGTACTTGCTGTAACAGTAATCGCAGCAGCAGTGGAATCGGAAATACCTAAAGAAGGAGAAGACCAAACAAATGTTAGTTGATCATCTGCATCTTCATTGACGACATTGAGCATAAGATTTTCACCCAAACAAACCGCCAAAGTATCTTCATATCCGCCCACATTTACGGCACCTTCAGTGACTGTTATTGTTTCTGTTACTGTACAACCAAAGGCATCTGTTGCTTCTACAGTGAGCTCATCTTCTCCAATAGGCGTATAACTTAAAGTAGCCATTTCGCCCAATACATCTCCATTTGCATCCAACCATTTGAAACTCGCATCCGTATTGGCAGTAGCTTTTAATTCTACAGTTGGAGAACAAGCTAATCCATCGTTTTCAACACTTAGGTTCAAAACCGGAGGTACGATAGCAGTCACTTGCTTATTGAACGAACATTCTGGCTTGCCATCTATACTCAACATCATGAGATAGGTTGTAGAACTATCCAAGGTAAATGTTGGCATATAACTAGTTGGATCATCTAAACCATCAGTTGGTGTCCATTCAATGGTATACCCTTCAGGGCCATTGGTATAAACAGTTGGTCCACCATTACAAACAATTGCTGTATCCAATACTAGTGTATCAGATGGCAATTCAATATTCACTGAACGCGTCACAGAAGCTGCACAGGAATCTCCCGATAGTACATTTAATGTGACATCTATTCTTTTATTTTCTTCAAATTCAAAAACGGGATTTTGCTCATCTGATGTTTTCCCATCGGATAAAATCCATTCCCAGGCAATCGCATCACCAATGTTACTGCTACTTTGATCTAAGAACTCTACCTGAACCTTATCATCAGCACAATCTAAATATTTGACTCCAAAAGCAGCTTCAAAGGTAGGAGCGACTACTTCAATAGTTTTGGTAATTGTACTAGGACATTGGGAGTTCACCGCCGTAGTTAAGGTCACTTCATAAGTTCCAACTGAAGGATAAGTATATTCTGGATTGGCGTCTGTAGATTGATCCTGATCAGAAGTAGGATCACCAAAATCCCAATTAAATTCATTTACATCCGTAGATTGGTTGATAAATGTTACTTTAAAACCATCACATTCCTGTTGAATATCAAATGCCAATTGAGGCGTATCAAAAGGAGCTATATTGATATCAGTAGAAAATGAACAAGAACCGTCAGGTGCAATTAATTCGAAGGTATAAGTTGTATTTTCTGTTACAATTAAAATAGGGTTGGCAATATTGGCATCACTTAAACCCGTATCAGGAGTCCATTTGTATTGCCAGGTTTGATAAATAGTATCGACTACATCAAGAAGAATTGTATCTCCTACACAGCCCGAAAAGTCTGTTTTCTGAATAGAAGCATTGGCTAAGTCTTCAGCTGTTGTATCAAAAAATTTAGTGATGGTCTTTTCACAGCCATTGTCGTTGATAGCTATCAGCGTTATCTTTCCCTTTGACCTTTTGGCAACCATAAAAGTGGGTGAAGGTCCTGATTTGACAATTTTATCTCCACGCTCTGTCACTAACTCCCATCTCCACTTAGTTATCGTATTTACTGTATCAACCGTCAAATTTATCACCCCAATGATTACAGTAGAATCAGGACAAATAAATGGTTCTATTTCAAAATCAGCATCTATGGTATTCTCTTCCAGGGTTATAATTTGGAAAAATGTATCAGCACATGTTGCTCCGGGAGCAGCAATTAGTGCAACCTCATATGTACCTGTATCTGGATAAGTAAAGGTTGGATTTTCTTCTGTACTGGCTAATGTGGTGTCCGGCCAATTGAAATACCATTGGAAGCTATCTGTTCCCTGACTTTGATTGTTAAACTGGACATTTAATTCACCGCAATTCAATTCGGGAGTTTGTAAAGCAGCCACGATCGGTTCACATGGTACTACATTAAATTCAAAATCTCTTCTTGTCTCAGAAATTAAAATACCATCTCTCCATTCTTCAATACAAATACCTACAACAAACTGTCCTGTTAAGCCCGGTGTAACCGTCAAAAGTCCAGTCTCAGGATTAATGGTCAAAGGTATTCCAGCTCCAAGCATATTATCAACATCATAAGTAGGTTGTACCCATAATACAGTATCATAAGGTGGGTTATTGCTTGGCCTTGGTCTTGGATTAGTTAACGAACCACCGGATAATGGTGCGCATAATTTATAGGCCAAAGAGTCATTTTCAGCAGGATCTGTAGCACTATGGTCAAAAAACAAAGGTTCCTCAGCACAAATGACAGAAGGTGGCCATGGACCTGTAATTGGTGAACTATTTCTAGTCATCAAAGCCTCTTCTGTTAGCCAGATATCATAGGTAGATCCAGTAGCTACCGGGTCTGTAATATTTTGAATAGTCGGATTTCTACAACACCGTTGATAAACCAATTGATAACCACCAGCTCTAAAAGGTAAGTCAATCATCCCTACATATGAAGTGGTTTGAATACAAAGTCCACTAGGCAAAAACAGACAATCATCCTGAAGACTAAGATCAAGTGTATCAAAGCCTGACAAGGGAATCAAGATGCTATCCACCAAAATGCCATTTTGGTCAAATACTCCGACAAAAGCCGGATCATCAAATTGAGCATCAAATGATCCTGTATTACAATCTCTATAAAAATTGATTGTAATTTCATATTGATCATCTACAATGTGTTTGTAACGTATTTCCCCCCCTACAATGTGTGTAGCCCAAAGGCTTGCCGGTAGGCAGAGAAGGAGTAGAGTCGCCAGTTGGTAAATGTATTTCATGAGATTTTTTGTTATATAAACTTGCATGGAACTATGATTTGACGGTATTTATCTACTGAATACAAGTTGCGATCTAGCTTGATGTAAAGACAAGCTAGATCGCAACTTGGGCTGTTTTTCTATTTTCGCCGGATTTCAAGGATTTCCATATCCACCCGACGTTCTATTAATGAGTTATAATTAAATATGGCCGTATTTCTATTTCCGAGTAAACCAATTACTGTAGCATCTGCTTGATCTTCACCAACTGCTAAGGGTTTAATGACCAAGTCTCCACTTTCAATAAAAGGTACTAAAATGCCATTATTAGCTTTAAAAATGTAATTCAAAACACAATCAATTCTTCTCTTACTCAGCTTTTTGTTAAAGTCTGGATTACCCAATGGACTTGCATAGCCTCTTAACTCGAGGGTTATTTGTCGGCCATTCTCCAGATAAGTGACAAATGAATTAACCAGTCTTTTCATCTGTCCTGAGATGTCTAAAACATCGTCGAAGAATTGACGAGTCTGTGCAGAACTTACTCTATCCGCTTGTTTAGTTGAATTTGCAAAAGCACCTAAATAAGTATTTCTACGACCAAGATACTCAGAGAGTATATTTCCAAACACTTCATATGCAAGAGTATCTGGAATGACAGGCGCTCTACCATCTCTATCTCTTCTGGGTCTGGCATTATCAAAGTAGAAAGAAACGATGGTGTCTTGTGATCCAATGGGTGGTAATTCTACAAAGTATAAGGTATCCACAAATCTACGCTCACCATTCAGGGCTCTCATTTGATCTTTATCGTAACTGAAAGTAGTGATAGTATTTTCAGGAACAATACTAGGTTGACCTGGTAATATAATTTCTTCTGTTCTTGCTTCGTACGTTTGATTTAAAGCGATTTCATAGACCCTGCTATCCGGATCACCTGCTTCCTCTTGTGACATCCTTTCCATCATTACCTCCGTGGCCCTATTTGTAATGTCTTTAAAAGTTAGGTTAACAAGCTGGTCATTGATGATTTGTCCGGTAGTTTTATTTTTCATTACCAGTTTGAGTTCTGGTATTGGGTCCATTATGATATCAATATTCACTTCTCTCTCTCCTGAATTATAGATCTTGGCTACATCTATTAACGTATCATTGGGATAGAAGTACTTTTTATTACCTTCAGCTAAATATTTGAAAGCAGGATCCCAGGCCCTGAACTTAAATAAATTACTGTTTGCCAGTTCCATTGAATCTCTCCACTCTACGGGTCCGTTTATATTCGGATCAAGTCCCCTACGAACTTCAGCACCTAGCAATTCTTCCCCCGTTAAGCCATTATAGGTTAAAACGTTGATAATAGTTGGAATATCTACCATTGGAACCTGATAAATGTCGTAACAGCATGCTTCAAATTCTTCATCGTATTGAAGCGATTCCAAACGATCAGACGAAACATAAGCTTTTAATCTATCCGTTGAAATATTGAAAAACACATCATTATAGCTGCTATTGACTTCCTTGCCTAAATTGATCAGTTCTTGCCACTCATTACCTGTTTTGACAATTCTATAGACATCAAATCCCCCTAAGTTGTAGGCCCATTCATTACCGTAAGCAGCATCAGAACTAAAAAATAGAGATTGAGTTCTATTGTCAAAATAAGGAGATATCTCATCACTAGCTGGTCGATCTATCATTTCAATCATCAAAGGCTCGGAGAAAACATTATCATTTTCAATATACGAATAAAAAATATCCATTTGCTGTTTTTCCGGTGATGACGACCGATCAGAAACAAAAAATATTATTTCTTTCCCTCTGGCTTCATCAAACCCTAAGGACGGCTGAGTAGTTGTTTTTCCGGCAGTATTATGCTGAAAATAGTTCTCTGGTCCCCATGTACCGTTTGCACTTATATCTCTATATGCGATATCACAACGCGTTTCGAATTCGGCGATGTATTCACAAACCGTGTAGTAAACTCTGGAACGATCATCATTAAATCTAAGGTTAGCTATGTGTTTGCCTGCAGCAAAGAGAGAGTCAGGCATTGGCTTAGCAAGTCCGCTTTCATCTACTTCATATATTTTGGCATACCTTCTTTGGGGTTTGAAGTTATCATCATTATAAATGTGTCGCATTGAAGTAAAGTACTTCTTGCTATCAAACTCAAAAAGGCCATAATCTGACCTGGGTGTATTTATCAATTTATATTTACTACTATCTAATTTTGTGATGACGCTATTTTCTTCCAATAAATAAAAGCGTTCCCTTTGAATATTAAGCCGTTCGATATTTTTTATCTGTTGGTTGGCTTTATCTCTTTCATCACTTAAGGAATCAATGGCACTGGCCTTATCAATGAAGGTATTGTAAAACTCAGTAGCTTTAGTGTAATCACCTTGCAAATGATGAATGGCTGCCAAGTTGTAGTTTACTAAAGGATATTCCAGCATGCTATCCTTGCCAACTAGTTTGGTATAATAATAAACAGCAGAATCATATGACCTGTATTGCTCAGCAGAAATTGCCATACGGTTCCATACTTCGAGCGAAGTAGTGTCATAGGTAAGAGCTACCTCATAAAGTTTGAAGGCAGATCGATAATCTTTCATTTCATAAGCAGAATCTGCCGCCATTATCCATTTTTTCAGCCTTTGTGCTTCTAAGGGCATTGAAATCACTAAGCAGAAGCATAGCAAAGAAAAATATCTGTTCATGGTTAGACTAAATTTAATATTTGGAGCCAATTACTAAAGTTTTTGACTCTTTGTAGTTTTCTACTGATCAAAGATCAAAGTTTATTACAACAGACGACAATCGTCTGGATTTAAGCTTGGTACACTTTTAAATAAATAGCGAATAGAAAATTCAGGGCCTCCATTTCTTCCTGTAGCCACATTAAAGGCAGATACATTTACATCGTAACTAAAACTAAATCGCCAGTTGTCATAGAACACATCAAAAGTAGGTGCATAAGCATCGGTCAAATCCTGAAACCTCAAGTTGACACCTGCTTGAAATGCCAAGGTAGGTTTAGGGAATGACATTAAGTGGTATTTCACTCCAAGACCAATCAAGCCTTCTAAAGACTCTTCTTGAATCTGTACGTTGGTACGTCCGACTAAATCAACTTTAGGACTTACCATCATCGTACCGAATACATATGGACTTAATCTCACGGGCAATGGATCATCCACTTCGGCAACAAAGCTTTGGTTAGGTCCTGTCAAATTGAAAATACCAATTCCAAAATCCAACTTAGAACGATTCAGTTGGGGATAGGTCAACTGGTTAGATGCCAAACTTTGAAGTCTAAAGTTGATCCCACCTGCAAAATTGACAAAGTTGTTATTGGATTCTATAAGGATATCCTCCCCTGTTGGCCTATTCGGATCGAAACCATTATCGTATTG
>JBCBCD010000243.1:0-8491 GCA_038530915.1 Bacteroidota bacterium | reverse complement strand
GTGATTTGTATCACATTAAAATATGACTTTTGTCATCGTCTTTATTTTGGAATTGACGCTTCATTTTTGTACAGAACTTTTCCGTATTTTAACAACCAACAACCAACAACCAACAACCAACAACCAACAACCAACAACTAATCATAATCCATTCCCTGTATATCAGTTAGAATATTTAAAAAAGAAATAGTGATTCGTCTTTCTTCCTCAGAACGATCAGCCAAGCCCAAAGATTGATCCTTCCTAATTTGATTTAACCACCCGGATAAAGCGATCAATTCATTCATTAATCCGGCGTCAATGTGTTGTGCTTCTTTTAATAATTTCACAATGGCTTTATCTGTATCTCCTTTAGCCACCATCATTCTTAAATCATGAATATCCAGACGGATGGATGGGTTTTCAGAATCTGCTTCTTTTTCTTCTGTTTTTTTATTGAGTTGTTTTATGATCTTGAAGGATTTATCAAAAAACTCCTCTGGGGTAATGTTTTCATCAGTAATATAATCGGCATCTCCTTCTTCTATATAATGAAAATTATCAGAATAGTTTTCCCATACTTCGGTTGGAAAACCTTTGACTTGGTAAGCAATGAAAAGAGGCTTTTTACTTAATAAGCATTTTTCGAGCGTATCTGCTGTTCCTTTTCCTCCACCAATAATGATCACTGCATCTGCAAAAGTAACGGCTAAGGTGCGTTCAGATGTCCAGTATTTAGGAGCTTTGTACCTTTTTACTATTCCATATTGAGGTCTTTCTTTTATTTTATCAGACAAGAAATAGGTAAGATGCTGTTTGATCTTCATCTTGTCATAATTGAGTTGCTTGATAATTTGATCTGCGAGAAGTTTATCATATTCTCGCAGCCAGGTCGTCACAATATGGAAGTCGTATTCAATAACTTTTTGAGCCAAAACTTTGATGTATTCGGAAATGATGGCTTCGTTTTCGACAGGATCTCTTTTAGCCTTGTACCCACCTTGGAATAGTATTTTCATTTGTGTGATATTTCTGAAGGATTAGTTGAATAATGTGACATAAGAACGAATTCTTGATAAAAATCAATATAAAATTTGACAATACTCACTTTGCCAATTGTTTATTTGTTGTTTCTTGATCTTGTAAAGAGTGTGTGTTTATTACAACCTTCTTCGAGTCAATTAGGTCAATCAAAAACAAGGTAATATGAGAGCAGTACAAACCATAGTTTTTCCAACAGATTTTTCTGATGCAGCTCTAAATGCTTTCCGTTATGCCTTAAGACTCTCCGATTTATTAGATGCAAGATTATCGTTGATACATGTGGTTAGTCCAGAATATGAAACACTGGATCTTCCTGTCATAGCACATAAAGCAACCCAGGATAAACTGGATCTGGCAAAAACAGCCATGGAAAGCTTTGTCGATTGGGGTTTAGCCCAAATACAACTCAATCATAGTCTTAAAAGGATTCCGGTTATTGTCAGTGAGGTGAAAATTGGAAATCCTTCTTCTCTTATCACCAATTATGCTGTAGATCAAGGTGCTGACCTAATCATCATGGGCCGCAGGAATGAGCACAACTTAATTGAGAAAGCATTTGGCAGTACGACCACTCATGTCATAGAACAATCTAGCGTACCGGTCTGGGTCATTCCTCAATTGGCCAAATTTGACTTTCCCAATAAGATTGCCTATGCCAGCGATGGCAATGAATATGAGTTTTTCAATTTAATAAAAGTAGAAAGCTGGTTGCACCAATTTAATCCTGAGTTTCATATGGTGCATGTATCCAATGAAGGTGCCGAAAGGGGAGATGTAAGAGCGGTCAAAACGTTAATCAATGAGCAATACCCCGACTTATCAGTTGCATTTCATACTATAGAAAATGATACCGTATCCGATGGATTGACCCATTTTACTGATTGGAATGACATCGACTTACTCGTTATGTTTGCTCCACATCACAATTTATTGAGCAAGCTACTCCATAAAAGTCAATCAAAGAAAGTTGCTATGAAAAGCAACATACCTGTACTTGTACTAAAAGAATTTAGATAGCCAATAACCATTTTTTTGACCATTAAAACCTAATTATAAAGCGCATGGGAGATTTAGCAGTTAGTTATGTACAACAATTTCAAGAAAAGAAGGATTTTTTGCGCCATCTAATGAAAGATGTTAAAGCATTGGATCTAATGATCAAATCCAATCTTTTTGAAAATAATATTCAACGCATAGGGGCAGAACAAGAATTGAGTTTGGTAAGTGAAGATTCTATGCCTGCCTGTATTGGTCCTGAACTTTTACCTCTTGTCAATGATGAACATCTTACCACTGAAATAGGATTATACAATCTTGAAGTTAACCTCGATCCATTTAATATCAATGCGAGCTGTTTGAGTGAAATGGAAAATCAGTTAAGCTATTACCTGGATACTATAGCAAAAGCTGCAGCTCAATACAATAGTAAAATATGCTTATGTGGTATACTGCCAAGCATCAATCGACATCATTTAACTTTTGATCACATCACTCCATTAGAAAGGTATATTGCTTTAAGTAAGAGATTGCATGAAATGCGTGGCAATGATTTTGAAATACATATACAGGGAACGGATGAACTGCTAGCGAAACTGGATAGTGTATTATTTGAGGCCTGTAACACGAGTTTCCAATTGCACCTACAAGTATCAAATGATGATTTCGTGGATCAGTACAATTGGGCACAATGGATAGCTGGTCCTATGTTAGCTATTTCAGCCAATTCACCCATCCTGTTGGGAAGAGAATTGTGGATGGAAAGCAGAATTGCACTTTTCCAACAAAGTATAGATACCCGAACTCCTTACAATACATTGAGATATCGCCAGCCAAGGGTTTCTTTTGGTAATAGATGGATCGAAAACTCGGCAGTTGAAATTTTCAGAGATCAGATTGCTAAATTTCCTATTTTGATTACCAAAGAAATTAAGGAAGATGCCCTCGAAAAACTAGAAAAAGGAGGAACCCCTAAGCTGAAAGCATTGCGTACTCACAACGGGACTGTTTACAGTTGGAATAGAGCTTGTTATGGTATTTCAGACAATGGCCAGGCACATCTACGCATTGAAAACAGGTATTTGCCAAGTGGACCTTCAGCCATAGATGAAATGGCTAATTTTGCTTTATGGCTAGGCTTACAAAAAGCTGGTGATTTACATTATAGAGGCATAAATAAACAGATTCCTTTCAAACTTGCTAAAGAGAACTTTTTACGAGCTGCTAAAGAAGGGATTCATACGGTCCTACATTGGGAAGGTGAGAGCATGAATGCTTGCAGACTCACTCTTGAGAAGTTACTACCATTGGCTGAAGAAGGTTTAAATAGTTTTGGCATTGATTCTAATGACATTAATCGCTACTTAAATATTATCGAGCGTAGAGTTTCTAAATGTGTCAATGGTGCTAGCTGGCAAGTTTCAAATTATCGTAAATTGTTGGATAGATGGACTGCTCCCATCGCTTCGCAGGAATTAACGAAAGCAATGGTAGATCGTCAGGTTGACAACTTACCCATTCATGAGTGGGATGAAATTAAATGTGCTCCTGTTATATCACTTGCGCATAAGCTAGATAAGGTAAGCCACTGGATGACAACAGATTTGTATGTTGTTTATGAAGGAGATTCTCTGGATCTGGTCAAAAATATAATGGAGTGGAACAACATTAGACATTTGCCAGTGGAAAATGATAAAGGACATTTGGTTGGCTTATTAACCAAAAGCATGTTTGAAAATTTAGAAAGCGAATATGAGTCGTTTTGTGAAGTCGAAGTGAAAGATGTAATGATAACAGATATTACTCTTGGAAATGAACAAATGACTTTAACAGAAGCTAAGGCAATTATGACCAAAAAGGGCATCGGATGTTTGCCAGTGGTAGATGCTGGAAGCCTAATTGGCATTCTTACAGATACAGATTTGAAAAGATTAGACTACTAGATAAAGATAAGGTGAAGCACGCTGGAGCTTCACCTTGATATGTGCACATATATTCATTCACAGCATTTTAAGCACTATTTTATGAATTCAATTTTAAGCTTACCTACTTTTATCAACTCTAATCTCCCATTAGATAAGCAAATGAATTTGCTTTTTAATGCTGACGTACTTGATCACGATACAGGTATGCATCCGGAAAGCCCTAAGCGTTTTGAAATCTTTAAACATTTGGATCCTACAGTACCTATTGATGCTACCAAACACCTTAGGTTAGTTCATGCTCAACACTATATAGAAAAAGTAAAAATGTCTTGTCAGGTAGGAGCTTATTTAGATAGAGACACTATAACTTCCACTGGAAGTTACCAGGCTGCATTATCTGCTGTGGGGACTACCCTAAGGGCAGCAGAAAATAATGATTTTGCATTGGTGAGGCCTCCTGGTCATCATGCTTATTCCAATAAAGCAAGTGGATTTTGTCTATTCAATAATGTGGCTATTGCTGCTCAGTACCTTGTAGAGCAAGGTAAGAAAGTAGCCATATTTGATTTTGATGGCCATTACGGAGATGGGACCAGTGATATTTTTTACGCTACGGATAATGTTCTTTTCTGGTCAATACATCAATATCCGGCATTTCCCGGAAATGGATTTCTCGATGAAATAGGTGAAGGAAAAGGAAAAGGCTATAACGTAAATGTACCTTTACCTCCTGGAAGTGCAGATGATATTTTTATGGATGCTGTGGAGCATTTTCTCCCAATTATAAAAAAATTTAACCCGGATGTGCTAGCTGTTTCTGCAGGTTTTGATGCGCATCAATATGATATGTTATTAGATTTGAAAGTCTCTACCAATTCTTTTTATAGAGTAGGAAAAATATTGAGAGAAAACTTTGACAATGTATTTTCAGTCCTGGAAGGGGGATACAATGTTCATGAAATGCCCAAGTGCCTGTTTAGCTATGTAGCTGGCTTCAATGGACTGGAAAACCTATTCCCCGAAGAAGAAACCTTATCTGGTTTGAGGGTATGGGAAACTTATGAGATCAATTGTCATGGTGCCTTAGGTATGTTAAATAAATATTGGAAATAGATATTTTAAGCTTTGTCAAGCCTCCTTTTTTATTCCACATTGTGGATTGAAAAAGGAATAAAACCTATGTTGCGGCTGTGTAAAAGTTCTTTGGTCTTTTCTCTCAGCAGAGAAAATTCTTTTAAGGTGGTTTTCAAAGAAAAAACAAAGTTTTTTCTTTGAAAACCACCTTGAATAAAATTGTATGGGTTGGGTGAAAACGAGGTACGAGTTTTTACTCAACCCATACATAAATAGATAAAAGTTACCCATTAACATATGAAGAATCAACTGAACAAGATTTTAAAACCTCAGAATATTGCAGTGATTGGTGCTTCAGATAAAACAGATTCCCAAGGGTTTATTGTAATGGAGCATCTTCTGAAAGCCAATTTTAAAGGACAAATCTTTCCTGTCAACATTAAACACAAAAACGTCCATAATTTACAGGCATACAGAAATATCAATGATATTGAAGAATCCATTGAGGTGGCATTATTTTGTTTGAAGCCTGAAAAAATTTTAACTACTGTAGACGATTGTGGAAGGAAGGGAGTGAATGGCTTAGTTTTATTGGGTGGTGGTTTTAGAGCTTTGGATAAAGAAGGAGTAGAACTACTCAATCAAGCCAAAGAAAAAGCAAAACTATATGGCCTAAGAATTATTGGGCCAGGAAGTCTTGGCTTCTTAAATCCAAAACTAGGTATAAATGCGAGTCTATCACCTAAGATAGGGCATAAGGGGAATATTGCTATTATCTCTCAAAGTGGAGCCATGCTAAACTCCATCCTTGATTGGGCGGTAGATCAAAATGTAGGTTTTAGTTATGTCGTATCTATTGGGGCGGCCATTGATGTAGGGATTGCCGATTTAATTGATTTTTTTGGTGCAGATGCACAGACTTCAAGTATATTGATTTACATGGAGCACTTGAAAGATGCTCGACGGTTTTTAAGTGCCGCCAGAGCTTTTTCAAGAAACAAACCCATTATCGTATTAAAGGCAGGGAAGAGTCAAGAGGGACAAAAAGCTGCTCATTCTCATACCGGAGTCTTAGCTGGCGATGATGACATTTATAATGCCGCTTTTGAGCGGGTAGGGATCATTAGAGTTGAAACCATTGCTCAACTTTTCAATTGTGCGCAGGCATTGTCCATGCAACCCAGACCTCTTGGAAAGAGAATGGCTATTGTGACCAATGCGGGAGGTCCTGGAATTTTAGCGACGGATTATTTAATTGATCATGGAGGTTCATTAGCAATCTTATCTGATATTACCCTAAATAAGCTCAATGAAAAACTGCCGAAAATATGGAGTAAAGGCAATCCGGTAGATATGTTGAGTACCTCTACAGCGGAAGATTATGAGTTGGCCATTGAACTATGTTTGAAAGATCCTAATGTAGATGGGGTATTAGCTATTTTAACTCCACAGCGTTATACTGATCCTTTTGAAGTAGCTGAAAAAATTGCTTCTCTTTCCAGAATCAGTCAAAAGCCATTATTGGCATCATGGATGGGAGAAGAAGATGTAACCAAAGCAAGAGAACGATTGGAAGAAGCAGGGATTCCTAACTATCGTTTTCCCGAAAGTGCAGTTGATGTCTTTACCAGAATGTACAGGTACAATGAAGATTTGAAATCACTGTATGAAATGGTACCTGCTACACCTCAGTCTTTCAAGCCGGATAAGGATAAGGCAAGAGAGATCATTTACAATGTATTAGAACAAGATCGCAATGTCCTTTACGAAAATGAAGCCAAAGAACTATTGAAGTGTTATGACTTACCAGTTGTTCAATCCTTCATTACGAGGGATTTGCACAAAGCTTGGGATTTTGCAGAGCAAATTGGATATCCAGTCGTAGCCAAGGTGGTTTCACAAGATATTGGCCATAAGTCTGAAGTTGGGGGAGTTGTTTTGAATATTCAAAATAAGGAAGATCTTAGGAAGGCGTTTTCTGACATTATTACAAATGTCAATCTGGAAAGACCTGATGCGAGAATAGAAGGAATTTTGGTGGAGAAAATGGTCTTTAAAGATTATGAATTGCTTTTTGGAGCAAAAAAAGATGATGTCTTTGGTCCGGTATTGATATTTGGTAGAGGAGGAGTAGCAGTAGAAGTTTTTAAAGATACCAAATTGGGCCTGCCTCCTTTGAATATGTCTTTGGCAAAGAGAATCATCAAGCAGACCAATATTTATAATTTACTCAAAGGATATAAGAAAGTAGCAGGCATTAATCTGGATGAACTGGAATTTATGCTGTGTAAATTTGCCTATTTGGTGATGGATTTTCCGGAAATTAAAGAGATTGATATCAATCCATTTGTGGCTGATGCAATGGGAGGATTGGTACTGGATGCGCATATTTTCCTCGACTCTAATCTTCCTATTGCAAAAACAAAAACATATGGTCACCTTGCTATTTCTCCTTATCCTGAAAGGAAGTACAGTAAAAATATTTTGAGCAAGAAAGGTCTGAATGTGCTCCTGAGACCTATTAAGCCGGAGGATGAGCCACTCATGGAAAAAATGTTGGAAGATTCCAGTAGTCGGTCACTTTATTTGAGGTTTTTTGGACAGATTCCCAAAGTAACACATACCTGGCTAACAAGGTTTACCCATATCGATTACGATAGAGAATTGGCCATCGTAGCAGAAATTGAAACGGAAGAAAACGGTAAGGAGATTATGGGGGTTGTAAGAATTATTGAAGATGCGTGGGGCGAAACAGCCGAATACGCCATTTTGATAGCAGACAAATGGCAAGGGCAAGGCCTGGGCAGTGCATTAACAGATTACATCATTGAAATTGCCAGAGATAGAAATATCAATAAGATTGTTGCTACTGTACTAGCTAACAATACTGGAATGATTAGGCTTTTCAAAAACAGAAATTTCAGTATTGATAAAAGTGATCATCAATATTATGAAGTGGAATTAGATTTGAATGTACCATTCAATCTGATAGGATAAGTAAAAGCTCTTACTAATTAAACTGCTGGCACAATCCGAGGATTGACCAGCAGAGGGTAGTGATCACCGGAGCAATACCTGTGTCACCTCTAATCCTCGAAGGGTGAGGACAGGTCTTTGGTATATTTTGTAGTTGAATAATTGATTGTGTTCAAAGGATATTATAATCCTTTCAGATTATATTATTAGTATGGTATTGCTGCAACTTATTTGCAGTGTAGATTATGCGTCAAAGGGATTATTAGTAGTGAAAGGGTACAATCAAGCAAAAAGTTTTCAATCGAAAAGGATTTTTAGTTTTTAGCTAGATTGTATCAGAGAAGTTGGATAGATAAAATGAAACTATTTTTCATTTCTCTGACAAATATAGCTTTCTTCGATCAAATATGAAAAATTTATCTTCAATATTTACCGTATATGTTAAATGTAAACGTGTTATTTTGTTTTTAATTGCTTCAAATAACTTGCTAATAAAC
>JBCBCD010000242.1:8085-8493 GCA_038530915.1 Bacteroidota bacterium | reverse complement strand
CATTCATTATCAAGAGTTAATTGACCTAGAATTAAGGTTAATTAAGGTTAATGAATGGGTGGCTTACTTTTGAAACAAAAAACAAGACATGAAAAATTTATTGATCGCATTTATCTGTTTTTTACCTTGTGCCATGTGGTGCCAGACTACCTCAGGAGTAATCACCTACGAAAAGAAGACCAATATGTGGATGGGAATGGATGAAGAGAAGCTAGAGCAATTCAAACAATACATCCCTGAATATCGTACAGAATTGATGGAACTGATTTTTGATGGACCACAATCAATGTATCGAGCTGCTAAGAACAATGATACGACCAATGAGTTGAATGATGGAGATAAAAACATCAAAGTTTCTTTTAAATCTTCTGATGATCAGCTGTATAAAAACTTGGAAAAAGGAACAGT
>JBCBCD010000242.1:0-8075 GCA_038530915.1 Bacteroidota bacterium | reverse complement strand
AGCATCCACTTCTGAAGCTTGGTTTAGTGCACAGTTGCCTATCCAGAATGGGCCGGAAGAAATTCAAGGCTTACCAGGTATGATTTTAGAATTAAGTCTCAAAGATGGTAAGGTAGTATATACTGCTTCAAATATAGAGTTGAAAGGGTTAACTGAGAAAATAGAGAAACCTAAGAAAGGTAAGAAAATCAGTAAGGAAGAATTTAAAGAAATTGTAGATGAACGTATGAAAGAAATGAATGGAGGAGCCACTGGTGGCCCAATTAGGGTGATACAGATTAAAAATTAGAGTCAAAGAATAGCATTCCTTGCGCAGCAAGGAATGCTATTCTGAAAATTTTATCCATTCCCACCACAGCTGTTAAACCTTTGAAACGCATCGATTGCCTTCCAACCGTGTTTTGACTGAAAAGTAGGTAAGTAAAACTCCCTTTCGGAAGTAGTCAACTGATGGTTATTACTGTAAAATTTGTAATTATAACTGATAATGATGTGAGCAATAGAAAAACAATCTGTATTTCCACTGGGAGTTATTTTATGTATAAAAGAACTGTTGATGGATGATCCATTTGATTTTCTACTGCCACCTAAGATGAGGTCACCATTAGCAGCTACATGCAAATCATTGCTCAATTCTTCAAAATGATCCTGACCATATTCTTTTGCCCACAAACCTAAACCGTGCTTATTTGCCTTTAATATAAATGCATTGGTCTCAAATACCGGATCTAGAAGGAGGGTATTGATGCTCGTACTTACATTTCCGCTAATGTATATGTTACCTTCATCATCAACATCCATACCGCTTACATTTATAGAATCTTCAGGCATGCCATCCCACGCAAAGATGTTTTGCCAATTGATAGAACCATAATAAGTATTCAGGGAGAGTAAATAAACCTGTTTGGTGTCCAAGCCAAAAGTCATAATTCCTGTAATTAATACATTTTCATCTATACCTTTTTTCATTTTGACTGCTGAAAAACGACCGGAATGATTGCTGTAATAAGTTCTGTACCAAACAGGATTGAAACCTGAATCTACTTTTGCGACACCTATCTCACCTTGATCATTTTGAGCAAAAATACAGTATGATCCATCATCCAGTAGAGTAAGGTCTATTCCATCCGATAAGGAGAGTACTTTCATTTGTTGTACCTGACCTAAATGATCAAATTGCATGATAAATGTTCTTTTTATGCCTGGAGAACCATTGGAATTGTCAACAAAATATCCTAAGGCAACACAGCCTCCATCCGAACTAGGTACTACTGCATTAAAAGCACCATCTTTTTGTGGTAAGTCAGCAATTCCAAGATTGTTTTCCCATAATTTTCTCCCTCTTTTATTTGTTTTCATTATCCAGGGAAAACTTTCCTGATCTCCTTTATGCATACCCACAATGAACAAGTTTCCGTCAGCTCCTTTTTCTATCGCTTTGGGTAGTCTGTAATAGTTGGTAAGCCAATCATTCCAATAAGTATGTGACTCTATAAGGTTACCCGATCCATCTGCAAATTGAAGATAAAAGGCTTTATTGATCTCATGAGGGTTTTGATAATCAGGCACTAATCTATATCCGGCCATGATGGTAGTATCATTTCCAAATGAGTTGATACAGGTAACTTCTTCTGTTGCATGTAGGGCCCAGTTATAGGTGTACTGCGAATAGTTTTGACCGATGCAATTTGCCAATAGAATGAATGAAATAAAGAGTAAGCTTGTATTTATTTTGGTATTCATTATTTGATTTTTTGGAGTTGATAATTATTGTTTAACTAATCTTTCTTGATACAACTGACCATCGATTTCAAGTTGAATGAGATAGGTTCCTTTTACCAATCCGTCTAAGTGGAGCTGCATACTTTTATTATTAAAAAGTTGTCTGCTGATTAGTCTACCATTCAAGTCAAAAAGAGCAAGACGTCCTTCTTTAGTACTTGATGGCAATTGGATATTTACAAAATCAGAAGTGGGATTGGGATAAATGGACAGCTGAGGTTGGAGTACCGTATTTGAAACCGTAGTTTTATGAGTGAGATCGTTTTGATGGTCTTTTACAAGAGGAAAATACCATATGCTAGGCGTATGACAATCTACTGCATATAATCCAAATGTCGTTTGTAAGGTATCCATTGGGAAGTTTAGCAAAATGGCTTGTTTCGACTGAATATTGAGACTTTGAGCTTGGATATTGTAGCCATAAGTAACAATCGTTTCTTGATCATCTTTACAATTGGTATACCCATCTTCATCTGCTTTGATGACAAGTGTTTCTCCATTATAGCCATTGTCTTGACAACCAATCATCATGAAATCGCCTCTATCGGTTACAGCCAGATCATAAGCATATGACATTAAAGTCGAGTCATTATAAGTCATTCCCCAGTCAGTACGTCCTTGTTCGGTTACTTTGATCACAAAATTGTTATTACCTATATTGATATTGCCATTAGATTGAGTAATTAATTCAAAATTGTCACCACCAACATAGATATTTCCGTTGTCATCTTCATCAATGGCTTTAGGATGTATGGTAAAGGACTTACCGTAATGATTTTGAATCTTTTTACTGGTGTTCCAAAGTTTCTTTCCGTTTTGATCGGTTTTGATCAAGCAAGCATAGGTATTGCCATTGTGATTCAGCTCCCCTGCAATGACGATATTATCATCTCTGCTGAGCATCATATCTACTGCAATTAGATCCTCATTGGCTTTATATTCGTAAATATGGTTCCATTGGTACTTTAGGTTTTGATCAACTTTGATGAAAACAGTTTTTTGAGTGAAATTTGAGTTATAATAATCTGCCAATATTCCAAAGCCTCCATCGGCTAATTGTATGACTCTTTTAGGAAAACTTATCCCACTTAGGTTGAAATACCCTTCTTTTTGGAGGGTTCCCTTTTTGTCAAAAGTCCAGATAGCAATAAGTGCATCCGTAGTGTAAGAATTGATGACTCTGGTAATTGAAGCAGTGACTACATACTCACCTTGTGCTGTAATTTGGACATCTCCTAATTGCGTTTCCTCTGCCTGATAGGGGTTTGGGTTGCCATAACTTAAGGTGAAGGCATTGGTACGCCATTCTTCTTTTCCATTGGCATCAATTTTGAACAGACAAGCAGACTCATAGGTACTAGAAATAGTAGAAGTGGCTGAGGCTCCGATAATAAACCCACCATCAGGTGTTTTTCTTATCACTTCCGGCCAAAAAGTATATTGGTAACCACTATTATCTACAAATCCTTTTTCCCAGAGTATTTTTCCATCTTGATCTACTTTAGCTACATACATACCATAAAAACCAAGCATAATAGAATTGGCATCTAGGTGAGAACTTGTTTTTACTCCAACATAGACAAAGTCATCTGCATCGGCAAATGTAATGGCTGACCCACTGATGCTTTCTTTACTGGAGCCAAAAAAAGATTGATTTAAGGCATAATGATTACCCGTAAAATATTTTTGTGCATGAACAGAAATAAAACTGCAAAGCAAGAAGGCTAAAGTCAAGTAGCTTAAATTGTGTGTTTTCATAATGGGTTGCTTTCATATTATTTTAATGTCATTGAACAATTGCAAATTAGTCGCAAAGGCAAGGTGAGCGTTATCAATTTTTTTAAGTTTTGTTGTAAAAAAATGAAGTTTGTACTGATTTAAGCGATAATTGAGCCTATTTGAGTCAAAAAGAGACCTCCTTTTGGACTATATTTGGCATCCTATAAAATTGAGCTGTGAAATGAAAAAGAAGAATCACTTTGAAACCGATGCCATTAGAGGACAGGCGAATAGAACGGATTATAGAGAACATAGTGTTCCTACATTTATGACTTCTAGTTTTGTTTTTCCCACAGCTGAAGATATGGCAGCTACTTTTGCGGGAGAACAAGAGGGGATCATTTACTCGAGATACAGCAATCCAAATACGGATGAGTTGATTCAAAAGGTTTGTGCTATGGAAGGTGTGGAAGATGGTTTTGCAACGGCATCAGGAATGTCGGCTGTCTTTGCCAGCATGGCAGCATTTTTGGAAAGTGGTGATCATATAATTGCTTCCAGAGCGGTATTTGGTTCTACTCATCAGATTTTAACCCAAATTTTTCCCAAGTGGGGGATCAGACATACTTATGTAGATCCAAAAAATGTGGACAGTTGGGAAGAAGCTATACAACCAGAAACAAAAATGGTAGTATTAGAATCGCCTTCAAATCCTGGTTTAGCATTGGTGGATCTTGAAAAAGTGGGGGCTTTTTGTAAGAAACATAATTTGATCTTTAATATAGATAATTGTTTTGCGACTCCTTATCTGCAACAACCTGCCAGGTATGGAGCCGATTTGATCGTACATTCTGCTACAAAATGGATGGACGGGCAGGGTAGAGTACTGGGTGGATTGATAGTAGGTAGTAAAGAAATGATTGAAAAGGTTCGATTCTTCTGTAGGCATACAGGCCCGGCTATGTCGCCCTTTAATGCATGGATTTTATCCAAAAGTCTGGAAACCTTGGCGGTTAGAATGGAGCGCCACTGTAGTAACGCATTGACCTTAGCAAGTGCTTTGGAAAAGGCAGACAATGTAAAGGCTGTCTTCTATCCCTTTTTGGATTCTCACCCACAATATGAATTGGCAAAAAAACAAATGCATTTAGGTGGAGGTATAGTTACTTTTGAAATTGCCGGAGGAGTAGAAGCTGCACAAGCA
Organism: Bacteroidota bacterium; assembly: GCA_038530915.1. Taxonomy (GTDB): domain Bacteria; phylum Bacteroidota; class Bacteroidia; order Chitinophagales; family Saprospiraceae; genus JANQPA01. Next base: position 3,370 of record JBCBCD010000242.1, on the reverse strand, counting down.
TTTTTGAATAAAATACAAGTATGTTCCCTAAGTTCTAATTTAGGTGATAGCAGAACGATATTGACTCATCCAACTACGACCACACATTCTAAATTGTCTGAAGAAGAGCGTTTAGCGGTTGGTATTAGTCCGGGATTGATAAGAGTTTCGGTAGGATTAGAGCATGTGGAAGATATTATTGAGGATGTATTGGGCGCATTGACTTAGTTTAAATGTTTAAGGGGCTGCCTCATAAGGTCTTCGTAATTTATTGCTAACCAAATTCTATGTTTTCAGCGTTCGTTTTTACCAAAAAAGCAACGCTTTTTTGGTAAAAACGAACGCTGAAAAAAAGTCCTTGGGCGGCTCATAACGAGGAACGAGTATATGAGACGCCCTCTTAAACTGTACACCCTATTCAGCGATAATTATTCCATTACCGCCAAATCCTTTCAAATTATACGTAAAGCTTACCATTACATACCTAGCCAATGAGTTAATGGTAGTTTCCTGAATGAAGTTTAGATTAGCTGTACGGTTGACCCCCAGGTTCCTATTGAGGATATCTCTCACCTGGAGTTTGATTTCTCCTCTGTCGTCTTTGAAGATGAACTTTGAAACAGAAGCATTCCAGATGGGTACTTCCTGAGAAAGACCGGAATCGGTGATATTACCAAATAAGCGATAGTCAAAATTAGTACGGATGTCCCATCCCTTGATAAAGGTAAGACCAAGTGTAGCTTTATAAGTTTGGTTTAAGAAGTCTTGATTGAAATTGGTATTGATAGAATATTTGGAAGTAGTCACTGCCCATTTCCCTTCAATGGTCCAATCCAAAATTTCTTTTTTGCGATTGCTAAAAATCAAGCTATTTGAAATGGTATTTCTGGTCGTTTGATTTTCCAGTTCATTGATAAAGGTGATTCCTCTATTGAAGTTGATATTGGAATTAATTCTAATCGTAACGTCTAGTGGTCTTATTCTTTTAGAAAAAGAAAAACTACCTCTTATTCCATACTCACGTTCTACATTTAATGGAGTATTCGTTCTAATTAAGAATTCGTCTATACTTTGGATGTTAGTGATTTTATTCTTAGTATATGTAAACGAAATGTTAGAAAAGAAACTGGTGTATGAAAATTGATCAAATATCATGAAGTTGGTAGATACTTGGTGTCTGAACTCTGGTTTTAAGTTTGGATTACCAATGTATATGTTGAAAGGGTCGCTATTGTCAACGATGGGTTGAAGTTGACGAATGGTAGGTTCATTGACAGAGGTATTATACCTAAGCCCAAAGTTTCTTGCGGTACCCAATTCCCAATCGAACCTAAAGTTTGGCAACCAGTTGAAGAAAGATCGGTCAATTTCTGTATTGGTCAATAATAAATTACCATTGATATTGGTATTTTGGCCTTGTAAGCCTGTGGTAATTTTAATTTTTTCACTATTCCAGCGAAGTTTTAAACCTGCATTATTGTAAGTATTGGCATTTTCAAATTGATTGCTAAGTTGCTGATTGAAAATCAAATCTTCATCTACCTGATCAAAAACACTTTGGTCTACGTCATTTTCTGCACGATTCCATTCATAACTAGCCTCAAGGAAGGTCTTGGGCAAAATGGGTTCTGTATAAGTTAATTTAGCACCATAGCCCAATTGTTGATTGGTAAAGTCATTAACTTGTAGTATGGAATCCTGAGAAATCAAAGCATTGTCTTCCCCAAAAAAACGAGCATCTGAACTTAGGTTAGCATCTGTTTGAGAATCCCCCAAATTGAGGGAGAAGTTAGAAGAAAGTGTACGGCCAGGCTTGCCCAATTTTAATCGATAGAGCAAGCTGGAATTGAACGATTGATTTTCTTGAATAGATTGATTAAGTCGGGTGTTCTCTGTGTTCAATACCGTTTCTTGGCCGGTCTGTAATGATGTACTCACTGAATTATTGGTGGTATTGGCGATAGATCCTGCACCTCTCCATTTCAGCGAAGAATTTTTATTAATATCTTGATCTAAGGTGAAGTTAAGTCTATGGTTTTGGTTTCTGGTATTTTGATCTGTTTCAGTAAATGAACCTATGGTACGATCGGATAAAAAAGTTTGCTGATCAACGGTTTGCTTAATGTCAGTATCGATATCGGAATAAAAATAGCTGCCGTTCAATTCTGTTTTTTCACTAAAATCCTGGTTGAAATTTAATCCTCCTGATAAAGTCCTGATGAAACCATCATTGCTACCAAAATTAAAAGGAACGTTCCCGGCACCACTAAAATTTAGGGAAACCCTACCACTTGATAATCCTCGCATGCCACCCATAAAGTTAAGATAGTCACCTACAGAAAAGCCTTTATCATTGATGTTATTTCCCAGACCAATGAATGATAACTGGCTTTTTGGTGAAAAGCGATTAAGGTTCACTTTTGATTGGAATCGATCTTGATCTCCACCACCTGCCATAAGACGACCAAAAATGCCTTTCTTTTTGTCTTCTTTCAATTCCAAATTGATGGTTTTTTCCTCCTGCCCATCGTCAATACCAGTAAATTCTGCCTGATCCGACTTTTTATCATACACTTTTACTTTATCGACTATTTCAGCTGGTAAGTTCTTGGTGGCCATCTTTGGGTCATTGCCAAAAAACTCTTTACCATCTACCAATACTCTATTGACCGTTTCCCCTTGCGCTTTTATACTACCATCGTCCTCCACTTCTACACCGGGCAGTCTTTTCAGCAAATCTTCAACCACTGCATTGGGTTGGACCTTAAAGGCATCTGCATTATAAGCGATGGTATCGCCCTGAAATTGCATGGGTATGCGATCTGCTTCTACGGTTACTTCTGACAACGTCTTGCTTTCCGGTTCCAGTTTGATTTTTCCAAGGTCTAGTTCACTAGTGGAGGGCCATTTAATCAACTCATTATAAGTGGTGTACCCCACATAGCTAATCTGGAGTCGGTATTCTCCCTTGCGTATTCTGGGTAATTTGAATTGTCCATTATCATCAGTTTGTCCAAAGGACTCAAAGGTAGAGTCAGCTGCCTGCAACAGGATAACCGTTGCAGCAACCAACGCCTGATCAGATGAATCAACAACTTGTCCTTTGATGTCTATTTTGTCTTGCGCTTGTAGGTTAACTGTGGTCAGAAGTAAAGTAAAAAGAAGAAGTACGGGTGTTAAGATTGGTCTCATGATCTTTCTTTTTTATTAATACGCATCAAAAATAGGCGAAAGGAGTGGGAAGGCAGGTTAATGGAAGTGGATATAAGGTTAATTTAGGTTAAACCATTTTTCATTGTTCATCATTCATGAACTCAATTAACCTCTTTTGACTCATATGTTTGTAAAAGAATAAGATCCATTAAGGTGAATGAAATTCTGATTAATTGAT
>JBCBCD010000241.1:0-8497 GCA_038530915.1 Bacteroidota bacterium | reverse complement strand
GGATAATTAGAATAACACTATATTTGTAATTAGTCGAATTGTAAATGATAGCTATGCACATTAATACTTTCGAAAAAGATTTTTCCCCAACTATCCTTGGACGAGGAATCGACTATTATGAAAGAGGTAAAGTCATCCAATTAGAAGAATCCCCAAGAAACTATTGGCATGCACGTGTTAAAGGTAAGTGAGGGACCTATAGCTTAAGTGCTAAGCTTGATGAAGCAGACAATGTGTTAGAAGTACGTTGTAATTGCCCTTATGATTGGGGAGATCATTGTAAACATGCTGCAGCTTTCCTACTTGCAATTCGTTCTCAAAAAGAAGATGAAGTGTTCAAAAAAGAAGAATTAGAAATTGTATCAATGAATAAAGACATAGATTTCCTTAGTGATTATCAGCAACTAACGGACTACCAACAACTCTTATTAAAGTTTTTAGCTCTTTACTGGACTTCCATAACCGCTTCGACTCTTGCTACCCTACTCAAATGGAGTGGATTAAATAAAAGAGTGGTTGATGTCTCAGAGAAAAGGATCAAAAAGGAGCTTGAGCCTCTGGTCTCAAAGGGATATTTCTTAAAACAATCACGCAATGCTTACCAATTAAAGAACGAACATAGTGATGCGCTTTGTGATCAATATTTCCAGGACGATCCAGACTTTAAATTCATAGCGAACGTCATTGAAAAACATCAAATAAGTTATTACAACTGGAATGAAAGAAATGAAGACCAAGTACTCTTTAGAAAATTAAGAATTGCTGCTTATTTGAATAGGGCCGAGCAATTTGTAGATAGTTATGTTGAACTTAATTATTGGGAAGATTACAATAATATTTACACCTATTGGGTTCCTGAACAAGCCAATCTAAACAAACTATCCGTAATTGGTCCGGATGTACAAGCCTTTTTGCTTATTCAATCTTTCGTTTGGAAATTGCTATCACTTGAACCCATACAAGACATTTACTACGATTATACACTATCTTTTCTTAATTCAGTGGATAAAGTGAGTAGATGGAAGCTCGTTTCACTCCTCATTAACTACCATGTATTACGTGGCGAAAAAGACAAACTGAAGTTATTAGAGTCATTTTATGATAAATATCAGAAGATCAGTGTTGATGCTATGCTCAGTTTTCAGGCTGGCCAATATGAAACCGCTTTAAATACATTCCAACTGGCTCAAAAAGAATATCAAAAAGTCGTTGGCAGCAAGCGAGCGGTTCTATTAGAGTTAGATGGAATTTTCCACTTCTTATTGCAATTTAAATTCAGAGACCAAATAGGTTTGAAACGCATCAATACTCAATTGAATGAAGCCCTAAAATATGATACGCCTTATAGTTTTGGGTTTGTTTCGCTAAATGCGTTAGGAGCCTATTTCCAAAACAATTTCGATGAGGTCGAAGAGATTCTAGAGTTTGAATTAAATTTTCCACTTTTCACCTTTTTCGAGTACCTTATTGCCTATTGGATAGATGAAAAAATGAGCAATTATGAAAGTATGGTAAAATATACCGAACAGGTAGGCTTAAGTGGCTATCAGTGGATTGCTGAAGAGATGAAAGCCCTGCTCCATGCTTTTCATCCTGAAAAAATAAGTGCTCCTCCAAGCATAGATACAGCCCTTTTACACCTGATTCCCAAAGTTCATAAATGGGAGGTAGTGCTGAAAAATCTTAGTCTCATTGCCCAAAAGGAAGAGCAAAAAACGACAGGAAAAGATCGCCTGGTGTGGCTGGTTAATTTTGATAAAGGCAGTGTTACAGCACGTCATCAGGTACTGAATAAAAAAGGTTGGACAAAAGGAAGAACTGTCTCTTTGAAGCGACTCGCCAGTGGCAATGTTCCTGGACTACAAGATCAGGATCGTTATTTTATTCAGGGCATTGCAAGTAATGGCTATTACTATCAAAATGCGGCCAGTGATTTTTATCTTAATAAAAATGATTCTACTTGGAAGCAGCTTGTCAATCATCCACTTCTGTTTTTAGAAAAATCACCTAAAACGGCCGTTCAACTGATTAAAAAGGAACCTACCTTAAGCATCAAAGAGGCTAAAGGGGGTTATCAAATACAATTTGACTATAACGCATCGGAAGAAGGATGCTATATTCAAAAAGAATCTGCCACTCGCTATCTTCTCATAGAAGTAAGTTCAACCATAGCAGATGTTGGCAATGCCTTGAATGGAAAATCCATGTTTATCCCCGAAGATGGATTAAATGAACTGCAAAAACTCTTACCCAATCTGGTAAAATTAGTTCCTATTGAGTCTTCTTTTGTAAATAGTGAGTTACCTGAAATAGAGGCTGACAGTAGAATATGCTTACACTTATTGCCCGTAGGAGATGGTTTTCATGTGGAAGCATATGTTAAACCCTTTCAAAAAATCCCTCCCTATATTCAAGCCGGAAAAGGAGAAACTACCTTAATAGGCATCATCGACGGAGAGCGTACCGCCACACAACGTGACCTTAAAACAGAAAGTAAAAACTACAAGAACTTAAGAAAGCAAGTTAGTAGTTTGAAAAAAACACCCAATAAAGAAGGTATTTGGAAATTAGAAGAAACAGAACAGTGCCTACAATTGCTTACAGAAATTAAGCCTTTGGTCGACAATAAAGAAATTATCCTTGAATGGCCAAGGGGAGAACAATTTAAAGTGGATTCAATAGCAGGTTTTGACAATTTCAGAATGTCCATTAATGGTAAAAACAATTGGTTTGAAGTGGATGGTCAATTGGCAATAGATGAAGAAACCGTTTTGAGCTTACAAGATCTGCTTGCCTATAGTGAACAAAAAAGTGACTTCATAGAAATTAGTCAGGGCAAGTTTTTAGCCCTAACTCAGGAGTTTCGCAATAAACTAAAAACAGTTAATGGTTTAATCACTCAACAAAGTAAAAAAGGAAGCCTCGGGATTCACCCACTTGCCTTACCGGCTATCGAATCATTTACTGAAGCAGTAGAACAATTAGAAGTCGATCAAGCTTTCGAACTTGGCATTCAGAAACTCAAAAAAGCTTTCTCCAGGCAATATAGAGTTTCTAAAAGTTTCAATGCTACACTTCGTCCTTATCAAAAAGAAGGTTTCAAGTGGTTGCAACGCTGTGCTGAATGGGGCGTTGGAGCTTGCTTGGCTGACGATATGGGATTGGGAAAAACAATACAAGCTTTAGCAGTGCTTTGTTCAAGAGGAAATTCAGGACCTGCTTTGGTAGTTGCCCCGGCAAGTGTTTGTGGCAATTGGATCAAAGAAAGTGAAAAATTTGCTCCACAATTGCAATGCTTTCTCTTTGGGGAAGGAGACCGTCAGCAAATGCTTGATAAAGCTAAAAACAACTGCTTGGTCGTGGTAACCTATGATTTATTGGCACGTGAAGAAAAGATGTTTGCAGCAAAAGAATGGACCACCCTCATTCTGGACGAAGCACAAGCCATTAAAAATCAGTCCACCAAACGATCAGCCGCCGCAATGGCCTTGAATGCACAATTCAAAATTGCCATGACCGGTACTCCTATAGAAAACCACCTCGGAGAACTTTGGAATCTATTCAATTTTCTGAACCCCGGCCTATTGGGTAGTTTAGAACAATTTAATAATCGTTTTGCCCTTCCAATTGAAAAATACAAGAATGAGGAACGAAGGCTTCAGCTTCAAAATCTTATCAAACCATTTATCCTCAGACGTAAAAAAGATGAAGTCCTGAAAGATTTACCCGAAAAAACGGAAATCACCTTGTCCGTTGACTTACCTCCCAAGGAACGTGCATTCTATGAAGCTTTACGTCGCAATGCAATTGAAAAATTCAGCAACAATGAGTTTAGTGGTGGTCAACAACACCTTCAAATTCTTGCTGAAATCATGAAGTTGAGGAGAGCAGCTTGTCATCCTTCTTTGGCTACTAAAAATGCTAATTTTACTACCGGTGCTAAATTGGAACTCTTTGGACAGATTGTAGATGAACTTTTAGAAAATGGACACAAAGCATTGGTGTTTAGTCAGTTTGTTGATCATTTAAAATTACTAGAAGGTCATTTAAAGTCTAAAAATATATCCTATCAATATTTGGATGGCAGTATACCCAGGAAAAAACGCCAGAAGTCCATTGATGCTTTCCAACAGGGAGAAGGTGATATTTTCCTTATCAGCCTTAAAGCCGGTGGAACAGGCCTCAATCTCACAGCAGCCGATTATGTGATTCATACCGATCCGTGGTGGAATCCGGCAGTAGAAGACCAAGCTACAGATAGAGCACATCGAATCGGACAAGAAAAGCCTGTGACGGTTTATCGCCTGATTACTAGTCAAACCATAGAAGAAAAAATCATTGAATTGCATGCACAAAAAAGAGATCTTGCCGATTCGCTCTTAGCCGGAACAAATACCAGTGCAAAACTCTCGGCAGAGGAATTGATGAATTTATTAAAGGCAGACTAGTTATTGGTTTTTAGTTTTATTGCAGAATAAATTCTGCAATAAAACTAAAAACCAACAACCAACAACTAATCTGGCATAAACTGTCACAAGTCTGTCCTGAACTGTCAAGTTTACCTATCTATTTTGCTCCAACTTTGCTACTGTAATTAAAACGGTAGTAAAATGAAAAAAACAGGAATCACACTACTCTTCTTAGCCATTTTATTCATCCAGGTCCAACTATTTTCAGCCTTCAACATGCCGGAAGCTGGCGAAGTGACCTATATCATGGAACCACCAACCGGCTTGACAGAGAAAGTATTTACCATACTCGATACCAAATGCAACGTCTGTCACAGGAAGAAAAATCCATTTAAGATTTTCTCCCTAAAGAACATGGAAAAGAATGCAAAAAGAATCAATAAGCAAGTATTTGTCTTCAAGCGCATGCCCAAAGGAGATGAAATCAAATTGACGAAAGAAGAATATCAAACATTAAAAAATTGGCTTAAAACTTTAAATATCAACTAATCATGGAACTCTCAATCAAAGCATTGGCCTTATTATCAGCTATTGTACTAACAGGACTTTCAGCCGGTCTCTTTTATGCCTGGCAAGTATCAGTGATACCCGGAACACGCAAAGTGATGGATATGACTTACCTGCAAACGATGCAATCTATCAATCGGGCAATTCTTAACCCCGCTTTTTTCCTCATATTCTTTGGAAGTCTTATTGCTTTAGCTGTAAGTGCTATCTTAGAATATAACAATGGACTTACGTTTTGGGTATTACTAGCAGCGACCATCACATATCTACTAGGAACATTTGGAGTAACTGTCTTTGGAAATGTGCCTTTAAACGATACTTTAGATGTCATAGATCTAGGTGAATTGGCAGCTAACAAAGCAGCAGATTTTAGAAAGAACTACGAAGTCAAATGGAATCGCTGGCACTTGATTCGAACGGTATTCTCAGTTTTGGCTTTTGTGTTTTCATTGATAGGAGTATTTGTGCAGCTTAAATAAATAGTTCACCATCGAGCTTCATAGAGTTGCATGGAGCCATTCAAGCTAGAAAATAAATTATCAAATCATTCAATAATGAGTGTGTAGGTCATATGCTACACCTGACACTCTTTACTTAAAATTTAATTTCCAATGAAAGATCAAAGCAATTATTTAGTTATTGGCGGCACTGGTAAAACCGGCCGCAGAGTAGTAGAAAGATTGAACCAAATGAATAAAAACGTACGCATTGGTTCAAGATCTCAAACGCCTTCTTTTAACTGGAACGACCAAAGTAACTGGTCGGAAGTATTAAAAAATATTGATAAGGTATATATTGTATATCACCCGGATTTAGCGGTACCAGGAGCTTATGAATCTATAGTAGCCTTAACAGAAGCTGCCAAAGAGGCTGGAGTAAAGAAGTTGGTTTTGTTGTCAGGTAAAGGAGAAGTCGAGGCAGAGAGATGTGAAGAAGTTGTAGCCAATTGTGGCTTGGACTATACGCTGGTAAGAGCTTCATGGTTCAACCAAAACTTCAGTGAAAGTTTCTTCTTAGATCCTATTTTGGCGGGTCATTTGGCTTTACCAATGGCAGAAGCAAAGATTCCATTTGTCGATGCGGATGATATAGCTGACATGGTAGTTGAATCTTTAATCAATGATGCGCACAATGGTCAGACTTATGAAGTTACAGGTCCTCGCTTTTTGACTTTTGGTGAATTGGCAAAAGAAGTATCAAAAGCAACAGGAAGAGATATTCATTTCCAAGCTGTAACACTTGAAGAATATAGCAAAGGAATGGAAGCGGCAGGAGTACCCAAAGATGTTATCTGGTTGTTCAACTACCTATTTACTGAAGTTTTGGGCAATGAAAAAAATCAGGAAATCACTCATGATGTAGAAAAAGTATTGGGAAGAAAAGCCAAAGATTTTTCAACCTTTGCTCAGGAAACAGCAGCCGCTGGAATCTGGACACCGGAGGTAATGGCTATTTAATTTTCTCATCTTCGTGTTTAGGTGTTTAGGGTATCGAAGGACACACTTCGGCTTGCTGCGAAGTGCTTCAATGATATATTCTAAACCCTAAACATCTAAACTTTTTAAGCTCAATGTAACTTTCAGAAGACTTGCCACACTTACAAGTGAAGTAACTTACAATGGAATATGAGTAAATCGAAGCAAAAGTATTTTCTAGAACTCTATCAGCCAATTCACCTCCAATTCAAAAGATATTGTAGGGCTGCTGCATACTATGATATGCCTTGTGAAGATTTGATTAATGAGACTTTACTAGTTGCTTACAAAAAGATCGATGGGCTCAAAGAGGAAAAAGCGTTTTTAAGCTTTCTCATCGGGATTAGCAAAAACATTCTTCTCAATGCCAGAAGGAAAAAGAAGGCAGAGACAGTATCCAATGAAATCCTATTGACCCAACATCCTGATTCAAAAAATAATATCGACCAACAAAATAATGTTGCTACGCTGTATCAAGCATTGGCACAATTGCCTCAGCTTCAAAGAGAAGCCATCGTCTTGTTTGAAATCACCGGCTTTAGCATTAAAGAAATTGCTGCTATTCAAAATAGCGGCATTTCTGCTGTCAAGCAAAGACTAGCCAGAGGAAGAAAAGCTTTGAAGACAATACTAATAAATGATTTAACTCCTAAAAATATTAAGCTGTGAAGGACGAAGAAAAGTATCTCAAATCTTTATTTGAAGAAGCTCAACAAGACAGTACGGGGCCTTCTTTTGAAGAGGTGTCTCAACGATTTGAGGCCAGCTTAAGCGGCCTTGGTTTTTGGGGAAGTTTCAAAAAATGGATATTAAATCACCCGACTATAAATATAATTGTTATGATGAATCTTGTATTACTTTCTTCCCTAGCCATTTGGATTGGTTTTTCTCCAAAACAAGCTAAAGAAGCAATTCTTCCTGTACCTATTGAAACAGTTGATGCCCCTCCAGCTATTACTGAATCAATTAGCCCAGATGATATACCTAAAGCAACCCAAAAGATTGAATTGGAACATTCCATTGAAGAACTCCAAATTGAGGAAGCCATTTTTGAAAAAATTGAGAAATTACTAGAACTTCATGAAAGACCTGTTGAACCACTTACACTTCCCAGTAGTACACTTCCATTGCTTTCTGAGTCATGGAATAAAGAGAAGTCTGATGTTGCGGATATTACATCCGATACCATTTTGCCCATAAAACGAGAAAATATCAATTGGCCTGAATCCGCTTTTACTGAAGAAACCAGAGGATATGGTACAACTATCAATACAGATGTTCAGACGTGGAAAGATTGGAACAGAAGCTTCAAAAAGGAAATAGCATTTGTAACAACTGGAACAACCTTTATAAAAAATGAATTTGGTGAAGTAGCAATTAATACATGGAGTAAAGACAGCGTAAAAATTGAAGCAATTGTACAAGTTAAAGCACATAATCAAAAAACAGGCCAACAAGTATTTGACAATGTAGAGGTAGCCTTTAGTGAATCCTCCAAAGAAGTAAAAGCACAAACAGTTGTCAGAAATAAAAAGAAAATAGGTTGGTACAAACGCAAAAATTGGTCTGTAAAGATCCATTACACCGTCTACATCCCCCAAAACAGCAATGTCTATGTTCAGAATAAATATGGCAATGTGCAGGTACAAGAATTAAAAGGGCAAAGTGATATCAACTTGAAATTTGGTGATATCAAGATTGAAAAAACAGGCAATGCAAGAATTTCATTATCAAACGGTGAAGCTACTATTAAAGAAGGAGCCTACTTAGATAGTAAGTTGCACTTTGCTAAACTCTATGCAGATAAATTGGGTGCTGTGAATTTAGATCTTAATAATTCCTACTTTGAAACAGAAATAGGTAAAGAAGTAAAAGGAAAATCTTCCTGGAGTGAACTGAAGTTAGGAGTAATCGAAGATTATACGCTCAATGGAAATGGCAATAAAAGTATCATCCATAGAGCTCACAATATTAAATTATCGGGTAGTAATGCAAAGATCAACTTAGTTGAAGCCAATGATCTAGACCTTGAACTTAAATTCAGTG
>JBCBCD010000240.1:0-8501 GCA_038530915.1 Bacteroidota bacterium | reverse complement strand
AGATCTCGAAGTACGATTTGGTCAGTTTAATGCAGTTGGTAGTAGCTTTGAAATCCTTACACCTGAATCCAATTTTATCATTGGCCTGACGGGTAGTTTTATTTTTGGAACTGATGTCAGAACCGATGTACTGGCCAATTTAAGAACCACAGAAGGTCTTATTTATGGCAACGATCGCAATGTGGCTGATATTCAACTTAGACAAAGAGGGTTTTATATAGGAGGGACGCTTGGAAAAATCTTTTCGCTGTCTAAGGTCAACCCCAGATCTGGAATAAAAGCATTATTAGGGGTTGGATTGTTGCAACACAAGATTAGAATACAGGATGATCCCAATACATCAGTACCTCAACTTTCTACAGACAATAAAAAAGGCTATGACCGATTGACCAATGGCTTGGCCATCACTCAATTTTTAGGCTATCAGTATTTGAGTACTGATGGTAGAATCAACTTTTACCTTGGCTTAGAAGCCATGCAGGGATTCACAGCCAGCAGAAGGGATTTCAATTTTGATACCATGAGTCAGGATACGGAGAATCGTTTGGATGCTTCTATTGGAGTAAAAGTGGGTTGGATATTGCCTTTTTATATGGGAAAAAAAGCTGCTCAGATATATTATTAAAATCACTACATGAAATACATTTACCTAATCAGCATATTGTTTTTCCGCTTTGGAATAGGTATTGCTGCTTTGTTTAATAATAAAGCCAAGCTTTGGGTAAAAGGAAGGCAAAACTGGCGCAAACAACTAAAAAAAGTAAATACAGATGCCAACACTATATGGATGCATTGTGCTTCATTGGGAGAATTTGAACAAGGCCGCCCTTTATTAGAAGCCATTAAAAACCAACATCCCAATTATCAAATCGTATTGACATTCTTTTCTCCTTCCGGATACGAAATTCGCAAAAACTATCAGGGGGCGGATCATATTTTTTACCTACCACTCGATACAGCAGGGAATGCTCGCCATTTCATTAATGGCATAAAACCTGATGTAGTGGTTTTTGTAAAATATGAGTTTTGGTATTTCTTTCTGCAAGAATTAAAACAACGAAATATTCCGACCTATCTAATCTCTGCTTTGTTTAGGCCTGATCAGGCTTTCTTCAAATGGTATGGTGGATTATTCAAAAGCATGCTTTTTACCTTCAAACATATATTTGTTCAGCAGGAAGACTCTGCTCATTTATTGAATGAAAAACTCAATCTGGAAAACCTTACTGTTGCCGGAGATACACGCATTGACAGAGTGATTCGAATTGCGGAGGAAAGCAAAAGGTATGAGCTAGTCGATTATTTTTGTGCCGACAAGAAGGTTTTTGTGATTGGTAGTTCATGGCCGGAGGATGAAGCTATTTTACTGCCCTTTATTCAAAATGACATAAACGATAAGTGGAAAGTCATCATAGCACCTCATGAAATAGGAGAAACTCATATCAAACAGATAGAGCAACAGTTAGACGTGCCTTATGTCAGATATACTGAAGCAAGAAAAAATGATCAATTGCTAAACTCGAAGGTATTAATCGTCAATAATATTGGGATGTTATCCAGTTTATATCGTTATGGAAAATTAGCATATATCGGTGGAGGATTTGGCAAAGGAATTCACAATATACTGGAACCAGCTGCTTTTAAATTACCTATTGTGATAGGCCCCAAATACCAAAAATTTAACGAGGCAATTCACTTAATTCAGAATAAATGCGCGATTTCGGTCCATAATCAGGAAGAACTGAAAAGTGCCTTTAAACAATTAAATGAAAAAAGTCGTTATGACAATGCTCAAACCGGAATTCAAAGGTTTTTGCAACAAAACAAAGGAGCAACTGCAATCATACTTAAAGAACTGAATCTCTGATTTTAATATGCTGCTTTTCATACCGATGGAATTGTTAAGTTACTGGCTGTAATAAAGTAGTTTTAATAATTTTGAATATTAGATAACTTTTAAGTTTTCGTTTTTGATAGAACTGCAAATATGTAATTCTGCTAATGGTACAATCTTCTGATCTTTTTAATGGTTTCAATAAATTGAACGTTTTGATTGTTGGTGACGTGATGATCGATCGTTACTTGAATGGTTCGGTAAATAGAATTTCACCTGAGGCACCAGTACCTGTCGTTCATTTGAAATCCAGTGATAATCGTCTTGGTGGTGCTGCCAATGTTGCGTTGAATGTCAAAGCACTAGGAGCAACCCCCTATTTATGTAGCATCATAGGTAATGATTCTAATGGCGTTTTATTCCAGGATTTATTACCTGAAAACAACATACTCAGCAAATATTTGATTAAATCAAATAATCGCCCAACTACAGTCAAAACCCGCATTCTTTCCAATAATCAACAACTGCTAAGAGTAGACGATGAAACTACTACAGACATTTCCGATGCTGAAGCCAAACAAGCATTGGATATGATTAAGGATTTATTGGATAATAAAGAGATTCACGTTATCCTTTTCCAGGATTACAACAAAGGATTTTTATCCTACAAGCTTATTCGGGAAGTCATCTTGGAAGCTATCAAAAGAGACATTCCAACTATAGTTGATCCTAAATACAAGAATTTCTGGGCTTACAAGCATGTTACCATGTACAAGCCTAATCTCAAAGAAATCCGCGCTCAACTATCTCAGGATATCCAGCCTACCTTAGAGTCGCTTAAAGAGGCTGCACATCAGATTCGCAACAAATTAGGGAATCAATACACCTTAATCACACTTTCTGAAAAAGGATTATTCATCGATGGAGATGGTGAAAGCGAAATCATTCCAACTGTGCCTAGATCTATAGCCGATGTATGTGGTGCTGGCGATACTGTGGTAAGCGTGGCTGCCTTAGGCTTAGCCATGGAGATTGACATCAAGGCTACTGCTCATCTATCCAACTTAGCTGGTGGCCAGGTTTGTGAGAAAGTAGGGGTTGTGCCGGTGGATAAAAAACAATTGATCAAAGAATACGAAATCAATATTCACAATAGAGTCTGGTTGGATTAGGTGACTTATAACTAGTACCTCGTTATGAGCCACCCAATTAGTTCTTTCATATACAACGAAACCCAAAAAGCAAAGCTTTTTGGGTTTCGTTGTATATGAAAACTATTTAGGAGAGGAAGGAGACAAGGGTGTTCTTCCTCTCCTAGCCTATTCACAGCCTAATTGCACCAATGCTTCTTTAATACTTTCCAACTTAGAAGTACCATCGGCCAATTTCTTCTTCTCTTTTTCAACAACTGCCGCAGGTGCATTATTTACGAAACGCTCGTTGCTCAATTTTTTCTCAATCCCTTTTATGAAGCCTTCGTAATGCGCTAAATCTTTTTTCAGTTTAGCACACTCTTCTTCCTTATTGATCTCAATATTGAGTTCGATGAAGTACTTATCTGTTCCTGCCAAGAAAGAAATACTATTCTCCGGATCAGAATCTGTAAATTCAAATGACTGGAGTATACCCATTTTCACAACAGCTTCCTTCAAGCCATTTATCTCATATAAAGCCCTCGCTGAAGGTGTATCTTGAATATATACCTTCAAGGCTTCTTTCATCTTTAAGCCCTTGCTGTTTCGTGTTTCACGTACATTGGTTACAACAAGCTTTGCCAGTTCTATCTGCTCAACATACTTTTTGTCGTATGCTTGTGCCGTTGGATATTGGCTGATTACACAATCTTCACCGTCCTGGCGCTCTTTTAATTGATGCCAAATCTCTTCAGTAACAAATGGCATAAAAGGATGCAATAAAGTCATCAATCTTTCATACAAGTCTGTTGTCCGATCTAAAGTTTCCTGATCGATTGGTTGTTCATAATCTGGTTTGATCATTTCCAAATACCAAGAGCAAAAATCACTCCAGATGAATTTGTAAAGTGTCATCAAAGAATCAGACAAACGGTAATCTTTGAATTGTTGCTCCAAAGATTCTACTACCTGATGATACTTATTATCCATCCATTGGTAAGCCAATTTGTTGATTGCCTTTGACTCTTTACTCACTTGCTCACTTACTGGCCAGCCTTTGATCAAACGAAGGGCATTCCACATCTTATTGCAGAAATTACGTCCCTGCTCACAAAGTTTACTTTCATCCAAAACTGAATTGGATGCTTTGTCAAATGGTGCATCAAAAATAATGTCATTGCCAGCTGACGCACTTGCGAGCATACCGAACCTGACTCCATCTGCGCCGTAATTGTCTATCAACTTAAGCGCATTAGGGGAGTTACCCAATGACTTACTCATTTTACGACGTTTGTTGTCACGTACCATTCCGGTGAAGAATACATCATGGAAAGGTTGGCGTCCGGTTTCTAATACGCTGTCCAATCCCAGAATATCACCTGAATATTCGTAGCCTGACATGATCATTCTGGCCACCCAGAAAAACATGATGTCCCAACCCGTTACCAATACATTGGTTGGGTAATAGTATGCTACTTCTTCCGGCGATTCAAAACCATGAAATACTGAAATCGGTACCAACCAAGAAGAGAACCAGGTATCTACAACATCGTCATCCTGTTTTAGATCATCCAATGTGATGGAATTACCAAACCTTTCTTTGGCTTGAGCCAAAGCTTGTGCTTCGGTTTCAGCTACAACAATTTCATCCTTGTAGTACCAGGCAGGTATGCGTTGTCCCCACCAAAGTTGCCTTGATATACACCAGTCTCTAACATTCTCCTCTTTCAACCAGCTGTTGTACATATTCCACATGTGCTCCGGATAAAAGGTTACATCACCACCTTCTACTGCATGCAGGGCTTTACGAGCCATTTCACGCATATCCATAAACCATTGTAAAGTCAAGCGTGGCTCTACAACAGCTCTAGTCCTTTCTGATCTACCAATACTGGTATTGTAGTTGGTCAAATCTACCAGATGTCCTGAGTCTTTAAGCAGAATTTTGATGTTTTTACGAGCTTCAAAACGATCCTGACCTACCAATATTTGTGCTTTTTCGTTAAGCGTACCATTGGCATTCAATATATCAATCACTTCCAGTCCATGACGTTCTCCGATATCATAGTCATTTTGATCATGCGCTGGTGTTACTTTCAAAGCTCCTGTACCAAATTCAATGTCTACATAACTATCCGCAATAACCGGTATAGCTCTGTTTATTAGTGGAATAATTACTTTTTTACCAATTAAATCCTGATAGCGTTCATCTTTTGGATGTACCGCAACAGCCGTATCAGCCATTATCGTTTCTGGACGTTGGGTAGCAATTACCAAATGACGACCTTCTTCCCCTTCTACATCATAGCGAATGTGGTAAAGGTTTGAATTTTCATCTGTATAGATTACTTCTTCATTGGAAAGTACTGTCTGTGCTTCCGGATCCCAATTGGTCATACGAAGACCACGATAAACTTTTCCTTTACGGTATAAGTCAACAAATACTTTCATGACTGCCTTGCTATACCAAGGGTCCAAAGTAAAATAGGTACGTTCCCAATCACAAGAGGCACCAAGTTTTTTTAACTGATCTAAGATAATGCCACCATATTCATCTTTCCAGTCCATGGCATATTTTAAGAACTCATCTCTACTTAAATCTGACTTCTTAATTCCTTCTTTCCTTAGTTTTTGAACAACTTTTGCTTCTGTAGCAATAGAAGCATGATCAGTCCCTGGTACCCAACAAGCATTTTTACCTTCCAAACGCGCTTTGCGAATTAGAATGTCCTGAATGGTATTGTTTAACATATGTCCCATATGCAAGACGCCTGTGACGTTAGGAGGCGGTATTAAAATTGTGTAAGGCTCCCTATCATCAGGCTCAGAATGGAAGTAATTCTTTTCCATCCAGTGGTCGTACCATTTCGACTCTATCTCTTTTGGGTTAAAACGACTTGAGATCGACATTCTAATATGTGTTGTTTTTTAATAAGATTCGCAAATATACTTAATGGAGTTTTATAAAATGAAGTTTTGGAAGGCCAAGAGGCCTTCCAAAACTTCATTTTACTGGTTCTTCCTCAAATTGGACATCGACCTGATTCCTCAATATATCTTCCATCGTCTCTCGCTCTCTGATCAAATAGTCTTTTCCTTCGTGTATCAAAACTTCAGCCGGGCGGTATCTTGAGTTGTAATTTGATGCCATTGAATAACAATAGGCTCCTGCATTTTTAAACGCCAAAACATCCCCTTCATTGATCTGAGGAATTTTTCTATCTGTAGCAAAAGTGTCGGTTTCGCAGATATAACCCACAACATTGTAAAGTCGTTCCTTTCCTTTGGGATTTGACAAGTTAAGGATGTCGTGATAGGCATTGTAAAACATTGGCCTGATTAGGTGATTCAAACCAGAATCTACACAAGCAAATACAGTGGAAGTGGTTTGCTTGATCACATTTACTTTTACTAAAAAAAGACCAGCCTCGCTGCTCAAAAACTTTCCGGGTTCTAACACGAGGGTAAGTTCTTTTCCGTACTCTTTGCAAAAAGCCATGAATCGTGCTGCAATCTTTGGCCCCAATTCTTCCAAATTGGTTTCTGCATCTCCATCCTTATAAGGTACTTTAAATCCCCCACCAAAATCTAAGTAATCAAGTTCTGGAAACCCTTTTGCCGCTTCAAACATGATTTCTGCTCCTTGAAGGAATACATCAGCATCAAGTATGCCTGAGCCGGTATGCATATGTAAGCCTTCAATCCTTGTGCCGGTAGCACTGATGACTCTTAAAACATGAGGCATTTGTTGGTAAGAAATTCCAAACTTAGAGTCGACATGGCCAACAGATATCTTTTCATTTCCACCCGCCATGATGTGGGGATTGATTCTCAAGCCAATTGGATAGTTGGGATATTTTAAACCAAACTGTTCCAGTATGGATATATTATCCACGTTTAGTCGCACACCTAATTCTACAGCCTGATCCAATTCCTCAAGACTTACGCCACTTGGTGTATAAATGATTGATTGCGGATCAAAACCTGCTCGTAAACCCAATTTTACTTCCTGTATAGAAACAGCGTCTAAGCCGGCGCCCCAGCTATTCATCAACTTGAGCACATTGATATTAGAAAGTGCCTTACAAGCGTAATCAACTTTCAATTTTGGTCCTTTATAAGCATTATTTATTCTATCCCACTGTTTACGCATGATAGAGCTATCATAAACGTACAATGGCAATCCATACTTTTCTGCTAATTGAAGAGGATCAATTTGTCCACTCAATGGGTGGGTTCCATTATCTCTTTGCATTTCCTTCTGATTTTGAACGCGAATTTAAACTATTAAAAGCGTATTTTATTACCCTACTTCACACCACTTTTTTATTAAATTACATCTACACAATAAAAAAGCCGTTAGATTTTGGATGAAAAAACACTGATACAAGCTTGTATACGACAAGAGCGTAAAGCTCAAAGGATGTTATACGACCAATTTGCAGGTAAAATGTTTGCAGTGTGTCTACGATACGTAAAGAGTCGTGAAGACGCTGAAGACCTGCTTTTGGAAGCTTTCTATAAAGTGTTTTCCAACATTGAACGTTTTAAAGCGGAAGGTAGTTTTGAAGGATGGATACGTCGAATAGTAGTCAATGAATGCTTGATGTTTTTAAGGAAAAAACACAACTTTCATATGACACTTGAACTCAATCAGGTGGATGAAAAAGTAGAAGCCAGTCCAGTAGATAACCTTGTGTATGAAGACATCATAAAGTTTCTGGATCAGCTGCCTACCGGCTATCGTACCATTTTTAACTTGTACATAATAGAAGGTTATAAACACAGAGAAATATCCGAAATATTAAACATTAGCATCAATACTTCTAAATCTCAGTTAATTTTGGCTAAGAAGAAGTTGAAAGGTTTATTAATAAAGGCTCAGTACCCTGGCGTTGGATGAAGAAAAAAAGAAGGGAATGACCTTACAAATGAAGAATAAAACCAATTAATATATGAGCAGTAAAGATCTTTTTGATCAGTTTAGAGATGTCGGCTCACAAATGAGTGAAACACCTTCACCAAGAACCTGGAAAAGGCTTGAGCGAAGATTGGATCGCAGACAAAGACGTACACAAACTCAACAATCTACTAGTACTATTGCAGTAGTACTTTTGCTATTAGTCCTATTGATGAGTGTCGTAGTACTCACTTCTAAAAAGCCAACTGTAGATGTAGAAAGAATGGTTGGCCCGGTTGCTTTTGAAGTGTTGGAAGTGAATGAAAATTCAGATCAGATCATTAGCCCTATCACTGTAAAAGAATATCAAAGAGCTATTAGTGATAAAGCTCGTCAACCTATTGAAGAAGGTGAGTCAGGTAAGAGGTTGAAACCAGCTGAGTAGTTGGTTGTTGGTTGTTGGTTGTTGGTTGTTGGTTGTTGGTTGTTAGAGATTTTTTGACTTAGAATTATGTTCATTACTAAATAAAAGAAGGCCAAAGTGCGCTGCGCTTTGGCCTTCTTTATATTGTATGAATAAGGTGGAATTAATTCAACCTTATTTATCTGATTTACCAAATAAATATGTTACTGC
>JBCBCD010000239.1:0-8507 GCA_038530915.1 Bacteroidota bacterium | reverse complement strand
TTTTTTTAAAAAAAAATATTATTGGAAACAATAGTCCAAAAGCAGCATATAATTTAGAGCCACCTGAGGGATGGGAGATGCTTTTCCATGGAATGAATTTAGAAAACTGGTACCTGGTTACAAGAGACACCAACTTTAAAGGAACTGTAAACGATCTTTTTAAGATTGAGAATGGCCTTATTCATGTTTATCCTTCCCAAAAAGATGGTACAGAACAAACCTTTGCCGGGATCATTACCAACAAGAGTTACAGCCATTATAACCTAACCTTAGAATATAAGTGGGGAGAGAAGAAATATATTCCTAGATACAATGATGTCAGGGATGCAGGGTTGCTTTTTCATGTTCATGGTAAGGATATCATTTGGCCCAATTCTGTAGAATGCCAAATACAAGAAGGAGATACTGGTGATATTTGGGCAATAGGCACACAGGTCAGTTCAAAAGTTCAGAAGGTAGTGAGAAATTATCATCCCAATGGGCAACTTACTACTTTGGGTAAACCTGAGCAGCGGTTTCATCGATTTCATCGAGCCTACAGTTGGGAAAAGCCAACCTGGAATAGATTGGACATAGAAGTAAGAGGGGATCATGCCATTTACAAGGTCAATGGTAAGCTAGTAAATGAGGTAATTGATATGAAGTATTGGGACGAAAAAAACAAGAAATATTTGCCACTAACAGAGGGAAAAATTTTATTGCAAGCAGAGGGTGCAGAAGTATATTATCGAAATATTTTCATCAAAGAAATGGAAGAATAAATGTATTTCTTTTATCAATGTAGCATTAAGCACACTACTTTTTTAGTATTGATTTATATTCTTAGCATCTCAACTTCAATCGGTCAAGTAGCAGCTGGCAAATGGTTTGGTACTTATCGTAAAGATTTAAAAATTGCGCTCGATCTAAAAGTTAATGGAGACTTACTTACTGGTAATGTTTACACTTCTCAAGGCTATCATATTGTTGAAGAAGGGCAAGTGGATGATGAGACCATTCACTTTACGACTCGACTTAAAAATGCAAAGCTTGATATATTGGGGTATGTTGCTGGCGATAGTTTGTATCTAACGATTAGTATGTGGAAGCAAAAATTATTTGGGAAACTACAAAGAAGTAAACCCGGCTTAGGATTCCCAATACCTATGATTCCTGAAATGACCGAGGATTGGGAGTACATGCCACCAATTGTAACACCAGGACTATACAATTCTGTATCAGCTGTGCCTGATGATGCTATTGTTCTATTTAACGGAACTCATTTAAATGAATGGGAGGGTAAAAATGGATTGCCGGGCTGGAAAATAGAAGATGGAGAGCTTATTATTGTTAAAGAAGCAGGGAATATTTATACCAAGCGACATTTTGGAGATCTCCAAATGCATATTGAATGGAAAGTGCCGATACAGATTGAAGGAACTGGACAGTCAAGAAGTAATAGTGGAATCTTTATGAATGGATTATATGAATTACAAATTTTAGATTCTTATAATAACCCAACCTATTCTAATGGACAAGCGGGGAGTATCTACAAACAACATCCCCCTTTAGTAAATGCGATGAGACCTCCTGGGGAATGGAATGTTTACGATATAATTTATCAGGCCCCCAGATTTAAAGAGGATAAAACCCTGCTACAGCCTGCAAAAATTACAGTTTTTCACAATGGATTACTTATACAAAATCATGTAAAGATAGAAGGACCTACTACTTACAGAGGGCTTCCGAAATACCAATTTCATGATCCTAAAGGTCCCATTATGCTGCAAGCACATCGTGATCCAAGTAAAGCTCCAAGCTTTAGAAATATATGGATAAGGGCACTTTAATAGCCAATATTAGAACCTATATCTCAAACCCACTTTCAATCCAAAATCATAAAATGACTGATCAAAAGCTGGATTGGTTTGAGTTAGGCCAGTTGGAAAATAGGAAGCTTGTGCCTTGATGAGATAATTCAACCTTTCATTAGGACGAAGTACCAAGCCCATATTGGCATAATAACCAAGGCTTATTCCTGTGTTGGGATTTAAAATGGCCAATTCGGTCACATTTTTATCTAGATCTAAAGCTTTGCCTTGTCTTCTTATATTCAGATTCAGTAGTGCCCCTCCTTCTATTTCCCATCTTTGTCCGAGACCATTAAACTGATAACTCACACCAATAGGAATCTGCAACATCCTATATTGATTAAAGTGGGTAATGTCTTGATGAACACTTCTTGACAATTCTACAGGTTCATTGAAAAAGGCCGTGTCCTGTGGTCCTTGAACATAAAAGTATTTACTGTAATCTTGTAGGATCACAGTATCAGTAATAGATGAATGCTTGAAGCGTTCGTACATCCACATAAGAGAAACTCCTGTTTTTAAACGGACTTTTGAGTTGATTTTATAACCTACCAAAAGAGAGTTGCTAATCGTCCACCAAGGATCTTCGCTTTGCTCTTTTGCCAGGATATTATCGGCCAACTCTTTTTGATTAATTCGATAATTGATTCCAGGAAGCCCAAACATAAGGTCTAAGTCTATTTCCCACTTGCTCTTTGGAGTAATCTTTTGCGGCTTGATCGTAGGGATGGGATTAGATGCGGTGATAAGTGGATGTATCTCAATAGTAGGAAGGAGAGACAATGTTTGGGGTAATACTTCAGACTGGATGGTAGATAAACCATAAGCTGTCAATTGTTGAGCATATTGTACCCTTGGAATTTGACGCTTTAGAAGATGTATTTCCTTTAAGTAAGATGAAGTGAAATCTTCTGGGGTTTCAGTTTGTTTAGAGGCTACTAAATCAGTTGCTGAAGATTTGATTTTAGATGGTGTAGAATTACTTACTGATTTCGAGCCTTGATTTATAGTAATAGGATTAATGGTGTTATTTAGGTTCAGTTGTGACATAGAGATTCCTTCCTCCTTTTTGCCCTTCTCTATGGTTGAAATAGACAAAGTATTTGGTTTTATAGTTAAAGCGGGCTGTACTTCCTTGGAGGTAGATTCTAAAGCAATTATTTCTTCAACCACTTCTTTACTTGTAACAGGTACATCAGATGTTGTACCAAATAGCAAGAAAAAAACCAGACCAGACATTAGCCACCAGAGGAAAATTCTTTTCCTATCCTTTTCAGGTGGAAGTTCGGGTTCAATGGAAGACCATAAGGCTTCCAGATCAACATTGCCCTCATAGGCACCCAGTGATTTTTTGAGTTGATCATCTAAGCTATTTCTTTCCATCTAACGTCTTTTTTTTGGCTAATAATTTTTTGTTTTAACAAGCTTCTGGCTCGAGTCAATTGAGATCTCGAACTGCTTTCATTGATTCCCAATAATTCTGCTATTTCTTTGTGTGAATATCCATCAATAGCATATAAGCACAAGACAGTACGATAACCCAAAGGAAGAGAATGGATCAATTCCAACAAATCTTCACTATAGAGTTGGTCATAGACACTTGGAGGCACTTCTTTATTGGCAAATGTTTCCAGTCTAAGCATTTCAGGGTTTCTCATTTGGCTTTTCAACCTGGAAAAGATGGTATTGATGGTAATTTTTTTTATCCAGGGAAAAAAGGAGTCTTTGTCTAACTGGTATTTATTAATGGATTTTAAAATCTTGATGAGTGATTCTTGGAGTGCTTCTTCTACTTCAAACTCATCATTTAGATATCGCAAACACAAACCTTTAAGCTTTGGAGCAATATGAGCTACCAATTCTTTCTGAGCCAGTCGCTTGTTTTCCTGACAAGCTTTGATGAGCCTTTTGATATCCATTTAGTTGATTCTTAAAGCATTGTACTGTGCTGAAATCGTCATTGCTCCTTGTCCTATTGGAGTAATAGTTCCTTGTATGTTTCCTTCTATGCTTTCATTTGTTGCACCTACTGAACTGATGGTCGCCTGTGCATTTATCCGATTGGTGTTTAAAGTAACCAGATTGTTATTTATGGCTTTCAGCTTATAAGTAATAGATCGGATGTTGAAAGTTCCCACAGAATCACCCTCTATCCATAAATCAACAATGTCTGAATTAGAGGTGAAAGGGGCATCAAAAGCTCTGAGCCGAATTAATCGTCCGTTATCAGGTTGTTGATTGTCTTGTAATATAGAAGCTTGACAATTGGCAAATTCAAACGTATTTTCACCAATAGTCAGCTTAAAATAGGTCTCAACTGTATCACACAAACGACTGACAGATTGAAAGGTATTTAAAACCAAAGTACGAGAAAGGCCTTCCCAAGATCTGCCAAACTTTTGATCGTATAAGTCAAATTTTATGTCAGCGGAGGAGCATACAGGAAGGTAAACTCTTCCACTGTCTAAGTCATTGAGGGGAATGGTTTGTATGACCTTTCCGTTTTCTTTTACCAAAAGATAGCCTTCAGAAATAGGTTCATCTTCACAATCGACAAATCGCTTTTTAAGTGTTGCGATATCCTCATTTTCTATTACTTCGATAGAGGCAAGAGCAGCCGGATTGACCCATGTATTGGGCGATACTATTTGTAGCTCTTGATTACAAGAGCTAGGGACTTCTACACGATATAATTTGTTTTGAGGCAAAAATAAGTCAAACCGACCTAAGTGATCAGTAAATAATTGTGTTGGTTTGCTTGGGTGACCTTGTTCATACAATCTGATTTCCTTGAAAGGCAGTTTGGATTGGGATTGCTCATTGTCTAACAAGAGTGTACCACTAACCGTACTAAAATTCAAGGGATGTCCAAAACTCCAGATGTTTCCAATGGGAAGTGTTGATTTTAATGTTTCGCTTTCTACACTAATTGCTCCTGATTCCAGCCAAAAACCGCTTTGAGCATCTAGCTTCCAGCTGCTCATTTCATTGAGTATAGGTTGAGGAAGATTTACAGTTGCCAAAGGCATTTCAATTTGTAAGTCAGCTACAACCAAATTAGATGCTCCGCTATTACTCAATTGTAGTTGTAATACTATCTCGTGCTGAACTGCTATTTCATCGGATTCAATATTGATAGCTCGTTGGTTTTGAAAGACTTTGGCTAGATTATTCTGGTCATCAATCACTGACCAGTTGATGGCAATGGATACTTTACCTTCTACTGGACTTCCATTTTGATCTTGTATAGTAAACGGATTAATTTTTAGTGAAAAACCCTGTGGTGAGGACCATTCAAACCCTTCTGAATTGTCAAAACTATAACTGTTTTCTACTGGCTGTAAAGTGATGGATTGATAATTATTGGCACCAACTTCTGTAGTAAACAGGGAGTATTCATCAAAATAATTGTCATGTTTAATAACTAGAGATGTTCCTGATTTCGGGACTAAAGATTCCTTTAGGTTGAAATAGCCGTTTTGATTGGTGGTGGTTTCAGATTGTAGCAAAGAAATGGAAACATTAGGTAAGGGAACGCCATTGGAAGAACGAATATCTCCATTTAGTGAAGCTTTGATAAGCTCTATCGGTGGAGGAGTGGGCTCCTCAATTATTTTAGTAACCTCCTGATTCCTTCCACAATTAGTCAATTGCAGGAGGAATGTCAATAAGAGCAACTGTATGAAGCGATGTTTAGTAAACATGTAAAAGAAATTATTTTGGGTATCCTTACAGTAAGTACTTACATCTTCCTAAAAACGCTGCATTGATTGAGAAAAAATAATTTTTTTATTCTCTGTGCAGCTATTTTGAAATCAACAAGGTATTAACGGGTGAATAAAGCACTCGATTAATTAATTTCAAAAGACTTGGTATGTATTCAAGAATTACTCTTTTTTTCCTCTTTTGCTTATGTTTTTTTGGCTTGAAGGCCCAAAACGAAGTTGTCGTGACTGATGGTGATTTGGTAGCTGGTGAAGATTACACTTGGGAAAGTGATAAGATTTACATTTTGGATGGTATTGTAGCAGTAAAAGCCGGAAGTAAATTGACCATTGAGGCAGGGACTATCGTGAAGGCCTTACCCACACCTGTACTTGGAGGTGGAAATGGTGCTACTACTTCAGCCTTATTGGTAGCACAAGGTGCACAAATTTTTGCACTAGGTGAACCCAACAACCCTGTTGTTTTTACCAGTAGTTTAGATGATACGAGTTTACCCGAAGATTTAACGTATTTAGACCGTGGCTTATGGGGTGGAGTGATTATCTGTGGCACCGCACCTATAGGAAATTTTGAGAGCCCATCGACTTTGGAAATAGCACCTTTAAATCTTCCTGCTAGCTATGGAGGTGAATCTGAAGATGATAATTCTGGTGTCTTCCAATACGTCAGCATCAGGCACGCTGGAGCCTCAGTAACTGTGGATGTAGAATTAAATGGTTTAACGCTGGCTGGTATTGGTAATAAAACAGTAATTGATCACATCGAGGTATTTGCAGGACAAGATGATGGAATTGCAATTATTGGTGGTACAGTTAACCTTAAATATTTGAATTCCTCCTTTAATGCTGATGATGCCTTCGATTTTGATGAAGCTTGGACAGGAAAAGGGCAATTTTGGTTTGGTATTTTGGATAAAGAAGGAGAAGGAACTGCTTTGGAAGGAGATGGAACAAGAGGTGATGATTCTGATATTTTTTCTAAACCACAATTGTACAACCTTACTTTCATTGGACAAGGAAGTGAGTTGGAAAATGATGTAGATCGATTTTCTCGTTCTATTTATTTACGAGATGCTTCAGGAGGGACACTTGCGAATAGTGTTTTTATAGAATTTCCTAATAATGGCTTACAAATTGAGGATCTGCCTGCCAATAACGGAGTAGATAGTCGTCAAAGAATAGAAGACGGAGATTTAGAAATATTGAATAACATTTGGTGGGCCATCGGATCACGTACAGAGTTCTCAACCGGTGATGATGGTATCTTAGGAACCAGAGGTACAGAAGAAGATTCAACTGCCCAGTTTTTAATTGATCATCTTGTTGCAAATCAGAACAGCATTACAGATCCTAGATTAAATGACATAGACTGGGCCAATAGTGGAACACTAGATCCTCGCCCAGCCATTGACGGACCAGCCTATCAAAACTTAGCCTCTTATCCGGATGATGATTTCTTTACGGAAGTGCCTTACAAAGGAGCTTTTGGGCAAAATGCAGAATGGCTTTTTTCATGGTCTGCTTTGGATGAATATGAAATGGTGAGTGCTGCTTTTTCTTCGCAAACAACTTCTGCTCAAGAAGTAATTTTAGCTACTGATCAGATACAAATCTACCCTAATCCAGTTAGCAACCAAATGACCTTAAAAACAGCCATCGGCTTCGATGCACAACAAGTTAATCTTAGGTTGACCGACATCATGGGGCGTGAGATATGGAACAGATCAGAGCAATTGTCTTCTGCTACTCAGATTGAGTTATCTATGGAGGGAATAAATGCTGGTAATTATTACTTGCAGGTGATTGGTGAAAAGCAGATTTATGTTTTGCCGGTGGTGAAAATTGAAAGATAGTTAATTAACATACATATAATTAGTCAAAGAAATCTTACCTGACTCTTCTGGTAAGGTTTCTTTGCTGTTTTATGCAGAACTATCCTTACTGCTTTTTCTAAAAAAATACATGGGCGAATTCATCATAAAAAACAACAATATGCTGGAATCCAAAAAGAATAAAGTCTTGGTTATAGGCAAAAAAAGAATAGCATTGCATAAATATACAAATCAAATAAAATAGAAATACAGAGCTTGTTCTTAAATCAGGCATGGAGAACAAATAATTCAGCTAACTAATTATATTTGGTAATTGACAATTCAAGAATTCACAATTTTATAATTATGGATAAAAGCAAATTAAAAGAAACGCTCCTTGCTTTAGAACAGCAAATTATAGATCAGGCTGAATTAAATTACGAAGAATACTTGTCTTCCAGCCAATTAGACGAAACTGAACCTATTGATGATGGTGAACAATCTATGGCTCGTGAAAACGCTGATCTTAGCAGTAAACTAGATGACCAGATCTATGAACATACTGAACATCTGGAAACTTTGAAAGGAATGGATTTTAGCCCTGCTGATAGTGTTAGGCCAGGTGCAGTTGTAAAAACCAACAACAGGTACATGTTTATTGGTGTATCCAAGCCTAAGTTTAAATTTGAAGATAAGCAATTCATTGGTGTATCAGCCGACGCGCCTATCTACCAATGCATGCAAGGTAGGAAGGCTGGTGACGTATGTGTTTTCAATAATACCAAGTTTGAGATTCAGGAGATATATTAGTACTACATAGAGCAATGGCCATTGGCCATTGCTCTATGTAGAAAAACTAATTTGTGTTATGCATTCTGCAATATGTGTAAGCGTGCTGAGTAATAACATCCGATCTTTGACCTATTAATTCACAACAAAAACTAACCAATGAGTAAGACAATATTAATCACAGGATCAAGTACAGGTATTGGAAGAGCTTCAGCTATTAAGTTTCAAAAAGAAGGCTGGAATGTGGTAGCTACGATGAGATCTCCGCAAAAGGAAACGGAGTTAAATCAGTTGGATAATGTAATTGTTGAAAGATTAGATGTGCAAGAACT
>JBCBCD010000238.1:3510-8542 GCA_038530915.1 Bacteroidota bacterium | reverse complement strand
TTCCGTTATTAAAAGAATTAAAAACCCTCATCAACTGTTTGCTGATGAGGGCATGTGTTTAAAATCAACCTTTTGAAACCATAAGTAACTGACCTTTCGCAGGCGAAAGGTCAGTTATTAATTAAATTTTTCTGGCTATAACCAGGTCACTGATACCTCTGAAAGTTTTTTTGGATGATATAATGGTAAAGCCCGCTTCATTCACCGCTTCACAAAACTCTTGATGCGAGTGTGTCCACAATTCACCTCTCAATTGCCTTTCTCTGATGTAAGCATTTTGATCATTGATTTCTCTTGCTTGTTTCATGATCTCCATGGTTTTTCTAAGCCCATATTTACGAATAAGATGCTGCCCAATGGCCAATTGCCAATTCAACATGTTGGCTACTCTACCGGGATCTACAAATATGGCATACCCACCAAATTCCAACCAATTGAACATATAAGTCAATACCATTTTGGGATCTTGAAAGATATACAAGGCATGAATGCTAATAATGGCTCTCAAAGAATTGCTCGCCATGTAAACATCCTCAATATCTTTTTCAAGGAAGTGATGATTCCTTAATGGAGTCTTTTCAATTTTGTCTCTGGTAACCGCATTCATTCCGCCATCATTATCTATATGGAATATTTCCGCTTGCGGAAACAGTTGGGCCATTTTGATGGAATAATTTCCTGTACCTGCTCCGATATCTGCGATAAAGTCATCCTTTTTGATGTCCCATTGCTTCACTTCAGCAATCACTTCTTTAAAAAGTTGTTGATAGAATGGATTGTATTCCAACAGAATATCATAAGTCTGAGCATATCTCCTCCAATTAACTGTAAAAGTGTTTTGCATTTTGTTCTAGGCGTTGATGAATGAGTTTAAGCTACTACACGCAGCAAGTGCGCTAGTGAGTACTATTAATATTGATTTCAAAAATTTGATTTGACAGATTAAAACGAAGAAGCGTTCTTATAGCTGTCAATAGTAGTAGCGGTTGTGAACCTTTCCATATCTTCCGGATCTATTTCCGGCATACCTTTCATTAGCAGGGTATTCGTGTATATGTCTGTCCCTGTTCCCATTAATGTGATGCAATCATTCAACCAATCGTAATACTTTGGTTTGGCTGAAAGAATGTTCATTCCCATTAAGTTTTCATAATGAGGTATATGATTGAAAGTTGTTGTAGTAACGATTTTTTCACATGCATGTGCATAAGCATTCAAAGCATGAGTTCTAAACAATAAAAGCTCCGCCAAAAATGACTGTCTTCCCTGAAACTTAGGGTCAACAACAAAGCGATTGGATTCCAGAACATTGATATTTTTCCAGGTAAATCCACCCATCACTTTAAAATAGTGTTTGGAAGCTTCCGTTGGTGACCAATTGTATTTTTTAGAATAAATCCCTGCTCTAACTGATGCTATAGCCTTCCCCTTGTACCACACTAAATAAGTAGTATGATTGCGTGTAAAATCAAATGCATCATAGAACAAGCCTTCATCATTCTCTTCGATAGCATTGTCAGCTCTGTAAGCGCGATAGCGCAACTCAAAAGCAGTATTGAGAGAAGACCTATCCTTGCATACCTCAACAACATATTCTCCCTTCTGAAAGACGACTTGTGCCTCCAGTGGTTTATATGATTTGAATATGTTAATATGCTGATACATAGTTGTTAAATTTGTCTATATGACGCGGCCATATCTAATAAGTAACACTATCCTGAAATGATTTTTCAATTTGGATCAACAAAGTCCTCAGAATAGAAGGATAAAATACCCAAAAATCACATTAAAAAAGATTCGAATATTTTATATTTTTAAGTTTGAAATTCATATTCCAAAAACTATTACAAATCGACTTCAAATGATGAACCGATTGAACACACTTCCTATTTTTACAGGTATTCTTTTCTTCTGTTTTTCAAACATTTGCAACGCTCAATTCTCAGACAAACAAATTTTAAACAACCGCAATTATGATGGCCTTTACATTGGAGCTTCAATAGGTGCCCAAAATATTTTTGGCGGTGCCTTTATTGATGATTTGGATATTATTGCACAAAAATCCGGTTTGGCACTGGATGTCTCAGTAGGAATTAGACAGCAAATTTTAAACGATCGCATTGTTGTTGGTGCAGAGTTTTTGTATGGCTTTACCGATGGCGACTTACAAGAGATAGATGTACGCAACGACATTAATATCGATTACCTAAACAGCCAACAATTGGGCGTAGGGATCAACTTAGGTTATGCTTTCGGTCCTGAGAGAAATATTCTGGTATCTGTTATGTTGCAACAAGCCAGAAGAAATTTTGATATTTCTTTCTTAAACCTCGACGGAGAAAGTGCCAATCAAGATGATAGACAAAACTTTGACCGATATGGAGTTATGGTAGAATTTCCGCTTCTGAATAAAATCAGCTTAAAAGCCAATGTTTCACAAGTCTCGGTAGATTTTGGGGATGTTGAAGTTTCTCAAGACTTGAAGAATCAATTTGATTTTAATGTGGGTGTGATTTTTACTTTGGTTACCCTTTAAGGGGTTTAGATGTTTAGGGTTTAGGTGTTTAGAACAGCACACTTCGGCCTCCGGCAAAGTATTGGCCATTACTTGCAGGTAGCCACAGGCTTAAGTGTATAAAAGCTAAACACCTAAACCCTAAACATCTAAACTTAAACTAGGGGTAGGGTAAGTCTAGCTTCATCAGTTATATAGGAAAAAAACACCACCATGAAGCTGAAATATCATACTCTAGTCCAAGTTGCGATGAATCCTAAAAGAGAGGTTTTGCGTCTGAATTTAATGCGAAATCAAAGATTTCTATTAATTTCTTCTTTACATCCTTTCATACATCGCAACTTGACTCTTCTACTACTCCTTTTACTATGTCCATTTTTTGCTTTCGCTCAACAATCTGTTAGAGGAACAATAATTGACATAGATTCTAAAAGTCCCATTCCTTTTGCGACCATCCAGCTCAATGATAGCACCTTAAATAAGGGTGTTGTTAGTGATGAAAACGGGAAATTTAAATTTGACAATATTCCAATTGGGAAAAGGGGATTTATTGTTTCTAATGTCGGCTATGAATTAAAAGTCATCAATAATATAGAAGTGACTGCAGCAAGAGAAGTTGTGCTTACTATTGAAATGCAAGAGAGTTTCCAGCAGCTGGATGAAGTAGTTGTCATAGCCAATGAAGACAAAAGCAAACCTATCAATGATTTTTCTACAATCAGTGCTCGTTCTTTGAGTATAGAAGAAGCCAACCGTTATGCTGCTTCTATTGGAGATCCGGCTCGACAAGCACAAAACTTTGCAGGTGTTGCCGGAGGAGGAGATGACCTGACCAATGAAATAGTTGTTCGTGGCAATTCGCCACGTAGTTTCCTTTGGCGATTGGAGGGTCTTGAAATTCCTAATCCCAACCACTTTTCTACTATTGGTAGTACAGGTGGCGCTGTAAGCATGTTGAGTTCTAATATACTCTCTACTTCTGACTTTTATACCGCTGCTTTCCCTGGAGAATTTGGAAATGCCATGGCAGGTGTATTTGACTTAAGATTTAGAAAAGGGAATAATGAAACCCATGAGACAAGCATAGGCTTAGGGTTTTTAGGCTTAGAATTAAGCTCCGAAGGACCAATAGGGAAAAAGCAAGGAGCTTCCTATTTATTCAATTACCGTTATTCTACCTTATCCATACTCAATCAATTGGGGGTGAAAATTGCAGGTGATTTGGTGCCCACTTATCAAGACATCAATTTCAATATCAACCTTCCTACTAAGAAGTTGGGTACTTTCAATTTCTATGGATTGGCTGGTAACAGTCAATTCGAAGAAAAAGAAACGGATGCTGAATTCAATTCAAGCTTTAAGGACCAAGCTAGTTTGGCAATATTAGGCTTAAAGCATGTCTTGTTTTTATCCAACAAAACCTATTTGAAAAGCTCAATGAATTATGGTTATCAGAACTATGATTATTCGGAAACAGAAGCCTTTCAATCCTATCAATATCAATACTCAGAACAATACAGTACACCCACCTGGAGGTTTTCAACTGCTTTAAACCATAAATTTAATGCTAAGCATACTGCTCAAGCAGGCATCTTATTCAGTAATATTTCACAAAATCTAAAAAGTGAAGAAGTAGAAAATGGAAATCAAGCACCTTTTATCAATTTTGATGGTTCTACCCAACAGTATCAGGCTTACTTGCAGTGGAAATGGCGATTATTAGAAAATGTGAGCTTGATCAGTGGTGTACATCATATGTATTATGCTTTCACCCAAAAGCATTCGACAGAACCCAGACTAGGCCTAAGTTGGCAGTATGATAAAAGTAAGTCTATCAATATAGGCTTTGGTATTCATAGTCGAGCAGAGGATCTTTTTGTGTATGCTTTTCAGTCAGAAGATGAAAATGGCAATATTACTCAACCCAATACCAATCTAGCATTGAGTAAGGCGGCCCATTTTGTTGTAGGACATGACTGGCGAATCAGTCCACATACTCGACTCAAAGTAGAAGCCTATTATCAAAGATTGTATAATGTAATTGCAGATAGCATCAGTCAATTTAGTGCCATCAATGCATCGGATGTCTATGATTTTAATACTGAAAACATTCTTACCAATGATGGTGTAGGTAGAAATTATGGACTCGAATTTACGTTAGAGCGATTTTTACACAATGACTTTTACTATTTGACCACACTTTCGTTGTATAAATCAGAATTTAGTTTTGACAAAAAGCAATACTTCAATTCGAGATATGACGGCAACTATGTCTTGAATGTTTTAGGTGGTAAGGAATTTAGAGTAGGGGCCAGTAAACGCAATAAAATTGGCCTTAACCTTAGAGCAACCTTAGCAGGTGGGAGAAGATACACAGCACTAGATGAAGCCGCTTCACTTGCAGCTGGTGAAGAAATTTATTTATCTACTCCTTATACTCGCAAAGTATCTGATTATTTCAGAGTAGATTTCGGCATCAATTATCAATTGAACTTACTTAAAACGACTCATCGATTG
>JBCBCD010000238.1:0-3500 GCA_038530915.1 Bacteroidota bacterium | reverse complement strand
CGAACTCAATTTGCAACGCAGAATGGAATTATTCCGGTCTTGAAATATACTATTGATTTGTAAGTAGGTGTAGCGTGTAGTGTTTAGTGGGTTACACAAATTACGTTTCCTGCCAGCGCACTACACTCTAAACCCTACACAAATCTACGCTCGCAAATTATCCACCGGATTAGCCTGAGCGGAGCGCATGGATTGTAAACCAATGACTACAACTGGTAAAATCAAGGCAATTACTCCAATCAATGCAAAAGTGGTCCAGGATAAATTAATTCGATAAACAAAGCTTTCCAGCCATCTTTGCATCATGTAATAGGCCAATGGTGTAGCGATAACCAATGCCAGAAGGATCAACTTTACAAAATCATTAGAGAGTAGTTGGATGATATTCACAGTGTTGGCACCCAATACTTTGCGAATGCTTATTTCTTTAGCTCTTCTGATTACATTGTAGTAAGCCAAACCTAGAAGACCTAATAAGGAAATCAAAAGTGCCAAGCCGGTAAAAATTCGAAACATGCGCCCTAATCGACGTTCTTTGACGTACATCTTATTCAAGGCTTCGTCAAAAAACTGGTATTCCAAAGGAATCGAAGGCAGAATGGACTTGAGGCTATTTTGCATATAATTTAAGGTAGACTCCATTGACTGCCCATCAACTTTCAAAGAAATAATTCCTCGATAACTTAAATCTTCATTCGTCACTAATCGAAGGTACAACGGTTCAATAGCCAGATGGAAAGGCTGAAAATGGAAATTCTTAACGACTCCAATCACTTGGCCCTGATTAAAGGATTTACCAATGGGGTGGTCCCAACCAAGCACCTCAACTGCTCTTTCATTCAAAACATATCGCTGTATGGAATCCGCTGGAAAATCTCTTGAAAAACCCCGTCCTTCAATAATTTCCATATCATAAAGGTCCATATAATCATAATCTACAGGACTTCTATAAGCCCAGAAAGTGTCATCTGGCCCTTTCCCCTCCCAGTTTCTTACGGTACCAGAATTTGCCATATTTATTGGTACTGATAAGCTAAATGCAACCTGTTTAATATGAGGATTCTGCAAAAGTCTTTCCTTTATGATAGCTCTTTTTTGAGCCACTTCATCGTTTTTAGAATAAGGAACAAAGATCACATGATCTTTATCAAAGCCAAGTCGTTTATTTTGGACATATTTTAGTTGCTGAAATACAACCATACTACCAATAGCGAGGACAATAGCAGCGATGAACTGCCCAGTCACCAAGACATTCCTCAAGCCATTGCTTTTTTTGTAAATGGAAATGATATTTCCTTTTAATGCTTTTACCGGCGCTACCTTTGAGATAAAAAAGGCAGGATAAAGACCAGCTCCCATCCCAATCAAGGTAACGGCAAGCAATAGCAGCCCCAAAAATGGCAACTGCTTACCCAAGCTAAAGGCAATTTCTTGATCTAAATACTGATTGACAAGAGGTAATAAAATTTGTACAATAAGAATGGCTAGTAAAAAGCTCAGTAAAGTCAGCAAAAAGGATTCGCCTAAAAATTGCTGGATGAGTTGATTTCGGCGAGCACCTAAAACTTTGCGCATCCCAACCTCATTTGATCTACGCTCAGAATCTGCTACCGCAAAATTAAGGTAATTGATGGCAGCGATTAGTAGAATTATAAAAGCAATGCTAGCAAAGAAATAGAGATACCTCATGTCTCCATTTGGTTCGATTTCAAAATTAATACGTGAGTGTAAATGAATATCAGTCAAAGGTTGTAGGAAGAACATAGACTTTTCAATGACTTCATCCTTATCTGCAATGTATTTTTGGTCGATCGTTATTAATTTTTCCTCCAAAGTCTCCTGTGTACTCCCCTCTTGCAATAATAAATAAGCATAGTAACTGTTGTTGTCCCACTGACCCGGTTTGTAGTACCACAGGTTTTTAAAAGACGTGATGAAACTAAAGGTAAAATGACTGTTTTTAGGTGGATCCTTGACTATACCTACTACTTCCAGTGTTTTTTCATCCTGCAATTCCAGTATGTCTCCTATTGGGTTTTCCGTTCCGTAGTGTTTTTTCACAAAAGATTCAGTCAAAAGAACACGGCCAGGCTCCAGAAGGGCTTCTGGTCCATCTCCTTCTAAGACTTTAAAAGAGAAAACATCAAATATAAATTCATCACTGTAGACACCAGATTCGTAGAAGTTATCATTTCCTTTTGTGAATAAAGTTTCGTTAACTCTTAAAATGGTAGTGACCTCTACTTCAGGAAAGTTTTCAGTAAGGGCAGGGCCCATTCCAGTAGATTGCACCGCAAACTTGTCGGTGCCTCTAAATACATTCCCCTCTTGCTTTTGAACAATGCGATAAATGCGATCACTATTTTCGTGATAGCGATCAAAACTCAATTCATATTGCAGGTAAAATGCAATCAGTAAAAAAACGCTGAAGCCAGCGGTAAGTCCAATCAAATTAAGACTGGATAAAACTTTTGTCTTCCAAAGATTTCTGGAAGCCGTCTTGAAATAACTTTTAAATAAACTTAACATAATCGGGAGATTTTCAAATGGATTTTTTTTCTTGAAAGAGGATGGTCGAAAAAATAGTAATACCTCTTTAATGAATAGCCAATTGGCTTTACGCAAGCCCTTATCACGCACACGATGCTCGTAGACCTCCAATAGGTCGCCCTGAATTTCGTCTAATAATTCATCTGCACAGTACCATTCTAAGAAGCGATTGGCCCAATGAGGAGGATGCGCTTTATTTTGATCTTTTTGACTGTTCATGTTAATTGAGTTTTGGAATCATAGACCAAAGCTTAAGGCGCTTATCTCTAATGTCAGTGATGATCTTATAGCCATAGGTAGTGGCTTCAAAAATACGCTTGCGTCTTCCGCCGCGTTCTGGAGTTGCTTCGCCTAAATGGGATTTGATCATACCCTTTTTTTCTAATCGCTTCAAAACGGTATGCACGGCCGGTACAGATATAGATCTTCCAATCTGCTCTTCATAAGCTTCCGCCACAGAAACTCCATACGCTTCTTCTAAAATCATGACCAACAGTAAAATACGTTCTTCTAAAAGACCCAAATTTGGCATCATTGGCAATATCATTAATATTTGTGTAATAAATATAAAACTTCATTTTTAATATCATTAACATTTGTGTAAAAAACTTTGTCTGTTTTTAGAAAGACCTACACTATACACCTCTTAAAAATTCATCCCTATCAACTTTACGATTACTTATTTAGAGGAAGCAATCATGTTTTTCCCATACAATGTTATTTTTGCGATAAATGTAGCTGTATGCTTAAGCAATCATATAAATATACTTCCAGCTGGTACAAAACTTCTTTAATCGCCTTATCTGTAGGAGGATTGCTGGCATTTATATTGATTTATCTACAACCTATGGATACCTATCAAAGCAATATCAGTTACAAGAACTTAAAATTGGCGGGATATGGAGTTGTGATGTTTAGCATGTTAATGCTTTTACATTTTTTGGAGAACT
>JBCBCD010000237.1:0-8553 GCA_038530915.1 Bacteroidota bacterium | reverse complement strand
ACAGCCCAAGATGTAGATGGTGGTTCAACAGATGCTTGTGGAATAGCCAGCATAATGTTGGATAATGACGCTTTCACTTGCTTAGAAGTGGGTACTGAGACAGTCACACTTACGGTTACTGACAATAATGGAAAAGTAAGCACTTGTACTTCTAGTGTAACAATAGAAGATGACTTTTCACCGATAGCCATTTGTAATGACTTAACCGTCCAATTGGATGACAGTGGAAATGGATCCATTACTGCACAAGATGTAGATGGTGGTTCAACGGATGCCTGTGGATTATCAAACTTAATGTTAAATAAAATGGACTTTGATTGTTCAGATGTAGGCACAGAAACGGTGACTTTAACGCTTACCGATAACAATGGAAAAGTAAGTACCTGTACCTCAAATGTATTAATAGAAGACAAAGTAGCCCCACAGGCTCAGTGTAATGATTTAACCCTTTTAATTGGTGAATCAGGCAACGCTTCTATTACGACTGATCAAGTAAATAATGGTTCAACCGATGCCTGTGGCATCCAAAGCTTAAATTTGGATAACACAATGTTTAACTGCAATGATAATGGCCTTCAGTCAGCCACCTTAACGGTAACAGATATGAATGGCAACACCAGTACTTGTAGCTCAGAAATCACGGTTACAGATGATGTAGCTCCACAAGCCAACTGCCAGGATGTAAGCGTAGAATTGAATACCATGGGCAATGCAAGTATTACCACTGGTCAAATAAATAATAATTCTACTGACATATGTGGCATTTCAGGAATGGAATTAAACAAATATGACTTTACCTGTGCAGATGCCGGAACGAACACAGTAATTTTAACAGTAACTGATAATAATAATCTCAGTGCAACATGTACTGCTGTCGTAACGGTAGAAGACAATACTTACCCAACCATTAGTTGTCGTGATATAACCATACAACTAGACAATGATGGGATGGCTTCAATAACCCCAGAAGAGGTAGTTGCAAATACTATGGACAACTGTTCAGTAGCGTCGTTATCATTAAACATACAGGATTTTGGTTGTGATGATCTTGGAACAAATGAAGTAAAACTAACCGCAACCGATAACAATGGACGTTCACTTTACTGTTATGGAGACGTAACGGTAGAATTAGGTAGAGATTTACCTGATGACTTTTCTACCACCTCGGTAGGACCTACCTCTGGTGATGCCTTTTACAATGCTTGTGAAGAAAGCTTTGATCTAAGCTCTGTACGAACTAGTCAATACAATTACAAAACTGGGCATAGCGAATTTACCTATGTGACCTTGAATGGAGATTTCACTTTCTCCGCTGAAGTAAAGAGCATTAGCAGCAATGGAATTGCAGGCATAATGGTCAGAGAAAGTGGGAGTTCCAACTCAACAATGGCTTGGGTGGGCAAGTACGAGTACACAATGGGTGGAGGTGTAAAATTAGATACAGGTGATGAGGTATTAAGTACAAGCAATGGAAGGAGTAGTAGGACGATGGTAGTAACCGTTAGCAGATCCGGCAACATCATCACTTTTTCTCAAGGAAGAACTACCTTATTAAAACTCAGAATGAATACCGGCAATAGCTTACAGGTTGGTATGATGCTGATGAGTGTCAATCAGGTACAAGCAACCGCTTCGTTTGAGAATGTAGAATATGAAGAACTAGGAAGTTCTGCATCCATACAAATGGAACCTACAACAGCATCCGTTAAGAATCAAGCTGTACAACCAACAGAACTAAACGCATGGCCGAATCCAAGTAGTGGACAGGTGAATCTAGAGCTAAAATCATTTATTGGTAGTGCTGCAGTATTGCGGGTTTATGATCTTACAGGAAAAGTAGTCTATAATGAAAACTTAGGCATGGTGTATCAAAATCAGCACCAAATTGATTTAAGTGATTTAGAAGAAGGTGTTTACATCATTAGCATAGAAGCTGCAGGACAGTTGGCAAAGAGCAGGGTAGTGATCAATTAATCACATTATTTGACTATCAATAGGCTGGCGGCTGACGAACCTATAAGGTAAGACAGCCGCTTTTTTCTATCTATTGATAATGAATGGAATATTTCCTACCAATATGCCATCTTCTTGAACGATTCTGACAAAGTATAGTCCTGTAGAAAAATCTGTTAAATCAATAGAGATGGTCTCGTCTATTCTTTTAAATAATTGAATATCCTGCTGTTGTTTGACCAACCTACCCATTGCATCAAATAAATGTAAATGATACTCACTGTCTACATTTGATTTTATATTGAGTTGTATTTGATTGCTCGCCGGATTGGGAAAAGCAGTTAATGAGCTAATCCATTCAATATTCTGGTAGCTACTGATAAAATCTTCAGGTTCAGCTTGTTGGAATCCTTGTGTAAGAAGCAAGTTACTATTGGAGATATCTCCTACAACAGCTTCGCCAATAGTAGATGAAATGATAATGGTTTCGTTAGTATCCACCTTTCCACCACTACCAACAATGCTTCTGCTTATTTGTATGCTTTCCTGCGCACATAGATTCATACACATCATGAATAAAAAGAAAGAAAGTAAGTTGATCTTCATAACTTTATTTTATTGGGTTTAATAAATGTATTCCACTTTAACGCCTTTGATGGCTTTTGTACCTTCTGCATCCCAATTACTACAAAACACGCGGATAAAATAACCATATTGCTCGTTATTTACAACATGGTCGATATCTATGCTTTGATTTTGCCAACCTTTGGTGTCACCACTAGTCAAAATTTCACTGATACTACTAAAAGACCCCTTTTCAAACGATTCCCTGTATAGCCTAATGCTTAAGTCTTCTGCAAGAGATTCATCTTTAAAGTAGGCGGTAATTTTGGTTAATTGTGATCCATGTGGTAATGTTATTGGACCGTTTAGTACGTTGGTAGATGAGCCCTCTGCTGTAATTTCTGCTCCTCCTTGGCCCACAGAATTGTACCAGGAGCCTACATTCCGATTGGGCGTAAATACTGCACCGGGTACACTTGCTACCCCTCTTCTCGGCCCGGCTGCCATAGCGTAAGGTACACTCATGAATTGAGTGGTGCCCACTTCAACTTCTTCTATTATGACCTTTAGAAAATAAATTTGATCGTACCAACCTACATCATCAAAACTGCCTAAACCAGGAGTCCCTTGACCAATAACCGCGCTAAATTGCCCGTAGTTGTCTGTTGTAGATTTGTGAAACTCAGAATATACCAAAGAGCCATCCGCTCTTCCTTTTAAGATTTGGAACTCTACTGAAATGGTTTCACGTACAAGGGCTTCCCCATCCGCATTCCTGGCAACAGCCTGATAATTGATTCCGGAAGGAGGTTGAGCGTGAAGGAAAGTTGTACATAAAAAGGCAAAGAAGAAAATTGTACTTGTTTTCATTATTTCAATGGTTTTGGTTTAAATATCTTATTAGTCGGCTAAAAAAAATGGTAATAAACAAAATGCACCAAATGATAAATTACTATCTTTAAGTAAATCACCCAAATCTGAAAATTATGATTAAGCTCTCAACTTTTCTACGTCGCTATCGTAGAAACTTTAAATTCTACAGTATTACCACTCTCGGTATTTGTGCGTCTTTTGTACTTGCTTTTTGTGCACTTTCTTTTTCAGTCAAGGAATATAGCGTAAACCGCTTAGGCTTTTCATCAAAGATGGAGAATGTCTACAAAGTTTTAACAAGTTCTCCTGAAGAAAAGGCTCTTAATGAAGAGTCATTTTATCCGATTGGCAATATTTTGGCTGAGCAATCTCCTTTTGTCAATGATTATACAACGTTTACTTTAAACAGCGATACACGAATATTCATTGAAGGAGAACCCATCGAGACTAAATTAGCAACCATAAAACCTAATTTCTTTGAGTTTTTTGAATTTCCCATTTGGGCAGGCTCTGCAAGAAAGATGGAGTCCACACCAAATGCTGTGATCATCACTAAATCATTTGCTGATACCTATTTTACCAATAGTGAGGCAATAGGTCAATTCATTGAAATTCCTAAGCCCCGAAGCAGAAATGAATTTATTCCACTCGAAGTCGTAGCTGTAGCTGAAGATTTACCAGACAATACTACACTTTCTGGCGATGTTTTTATTAATTCTATTGATTGGTTATCCTTGTTTATGAGTCCAGACGCTACTGAAGAATACCGTGAAATGTTTCTTTGGAACATCTCTTGTCAAACCTATCTGGAATTGATACCCAATCATCAAAAGGAACTTAGTGAAAATAACCTAAATCAGTTGCTAGACGAGAAGCTGATGCTTGTTTTTGAAGACAATTCTGCAGATTTTAAGCTTCAAAAATTCAACCAAATTTATTTGCACTCGAAAGAAGTAGCCGTCAGAAGTTACGAAAAAGGAGATACCAGCCTCGTAAGGTTATTTTTAATCATAGGAATAGTAGTCTTATTGATGGCTATGTTGAATTACATTTTGATTGAATTGGGCTTATTTACTAAGCAAGCCAAAGATTATCAAACACGTATGTGTTTTGGGGCGAGTAAAAAACTCATTTTGAACTCTTTTGTAAAAGAAGCTTTTTTCAACCTGGGTCTTTGTTTCATTTTAGCGGTAGGAATATTTGCTTTATTGACACCTTATGTATCTGCTTATTTTGGTTATGATTTGGGCTTTAGTCCATACATGATCAAGGCTTTACCACTTGTGGCAGTAGGGTTTTTAATTATGGTGGGTTTGTCTTCATTTTCTCGTTATGTTTTATTGAAAAGGCATTTGAAATATAGCATAACGCCAATTTCTATTAGAAATAAGAACTTTGGTTCTGGTTTAATTTTGTTTCAATTGGTTATGTTTATTGGCATCGTGACTACTCTTAGTGGTGTGTTCAAACAAGTCAACTACTTAACTTCCTTTGATCCTGGTTTTGATTTAGAAAACACCATAGTAGTAAGTAGCCAGCCTGGTCTGGATGTACTAATCAATGAATTTGCCCAAAAAGCTTACGTAAATGATTATTCCACGGGCCAATCTCTTTTTGTATCAAGAAAATTTGAGAGTGAGTATGCTATAGCTGGTACTGAACAAAAAGTGAAAGCCAAATTCAATAAAGCAGACCATAAATACCTGGATACCTATGAAATAGATTTAGTAGAAGGGCGAAATATGAATCCTAAGTTGATTCCCAATTTGGCAGACTATTCTACTTCTAAATTTGACCCAGACAAGATGTTGGAATTGCTAGTCAATGAAGAATTTGTAAAAGAAGCAGGCTTGCAAGAACCAGTTGGCACTGTCATTCAAAACAGACAAATGCGAGGAACGATAGTAGGTGTCATAAAAAATGTCAACAATACCAGCCTCCATGACAAGATCACGCCATTGGTAATGGGCTATTTTACATTGGGCACCATT
This sequence comes from Bacteroidota bacterium, assembly GCA_038530915.1. GTDB lineage: Bacteria > Bacteroidota > Bacteroidia > Chitinophagales > Saprospiraceae > JANQPA01. The sequence continues at coordinate 3,172 of JBCBCD010000237.1, read as the reverse complement.
AGTTTGATATTAAATATTGACAAGGATGAATTACCAAAATTTCAGGCAGATTTTGCAAAAATATGCGAAGAGAGGGATTTATTGGCTTATATGGATCAAATGTATGCTGTATATGATAAAAAAGAGATATATGCCAGTGAATATCAGGTTAGGAAATTAATGTCAGTTATGTCGGTTTTGGCATTAATCATTTCTGGTTTAGGCTTATTTGCTATGAGTCTGTTTGTTAGTGAGTCTAAAGTAAAAGAAATAGGCATCCGCAAAATCATTGGTGCTAGCTTATATGATATTTTAAAAATCATCAACTACCGCTTTGGATTATCAGTTATAATTGCTTTCGTTATAGCTAGCCCTATAGCTTATTTGTTGATTAATAGATGGCTGGAAGGGTTCGCTTATAATACTACTTTAAGTGGATGGGCCTTTCTAGGAATCGGTCTCACAACTTTTCTATTGGTTTTATTGATTGTAAGTCTACAAAGCTGGAAGGTGGTGAATAAAAATCCAATTGAATCTTTGAGGTATGAATAAAGAGTAATAAAATCTATTAACTTACGTGACAGTCTATGCAGATTAAAACACGTAAGATGAAATTGAATGACCTAAAATGCGCTTATTTTTTATTCCTATTCTTGTGTAGTGCATGTCAAACGGATCAGCAGCCAGAAAATGAACGGGATGACTTACCCAATATTATTTACATACTAGCAGATGATCTTGGATATGGCGAAGTAGGAGCTTATGGACAAACAAAAATAGAAACACCAAATATAGATGCTTTGGCCAAAGAAGGAATGTTGTTTAGTCAACATTACTCTGGTGCGCCGGTATGTGCACCAGCCAGAGCCGCATTATTGACCGGAAAGCATCTTGGACATAGTCCCATTCGTGGCAATCATGAATGGAGAGAAAGGGGAAATGTATGGGATTACAAAGCCATGGTTAAAGACTCTACTTTGGAAGGTCAATATCCATTACCTGAAAATACAATCCTTTTACCTCAATTATTAAAACAAGGTGGATATACAACAGGCATGATAGGTAAATGGGGTTTAGGTGCTCCACATACTCATTCCATACCGACAAAAATGGGCTTTGATTATTTCTTTGGCTACAATTGCCAAAGGATCGCTCACACTTTTTATCCAGTACACATGTATGAAAACGAACGAAGGTATTACATGGAAAATGATACGCTTCCACCTAGACAGGGCTTGGATGAAGGCGTAAACCCTCATGATAAAGCATCTTATGATAAGTTTAATCTGAAAAACTACAGCCCTACGGTTTCTTTTGAAAAACTCATGGGTTTTGTGGAGGAAAACAAGTCCAGCCCATTCTTTTTGTATTGGGCTACTCCAATACCTCATTTACCCTTACAGGCTCCCCAAAGCTGGATTGATTATTATGTAGATAAATTTGGCGAAGAAGAACCCTATTATTACCATCAGGGTGAAAAAGGAAGTTACTATCCTTCTCGACATCCACATGCTACTTATGCAGCCATGGTCTCTTACTTGGATGAAAACATAGGCAAGCTGGTCACGTACTTAAAAGAGGAAGGTTTGTATGAGAATACCCTCATCATCTTTTCTTCAGATAATGGACCTTCTTACATAGGCGGTACAGATTCACCCTGGTTTGAAAGTGGTGGTCCTTTTGCCAGTGAATATGGTCGTGGCAAAGGCTTTGTTTATGAAGGCGGAATAAGAGTACCAATGATAGCTTGTTGGCCCAATCAAATAGCTGCTGGATCTTCTACAGATCACCTTTCTGCCTTTTGGGATATATTACCAACTCTTTGTGATGTAGGAAAAGTAAATCCAACTGAAGATACAGACGGCATCAGCTTCCTAAACACTCTCGCCAATCAGGGAGCACAAGAGCAACATGACTATTTGTACTGGGAATTCCCTGAATACAGTGGCCAGGTAGCCATAAGAATGGGCAAATGGAAAATGATATGGAAAGACATCAAAAAGGACAACAAAGAAATTGAATTATATAACCTGGAAACCGATCTCAGAGAGCAAAGCAACATCGCCGATCAACATCCAGAAATCATCCAGCAATTTTATGAGATCATTAAAAAAGAGCATACCACGCCTGAGCTCGAAAGATTTAAGATTGAAGCATTGGAAATATTATGATCCATTGATCTTGTGATACTTTGATTAAATCCCGCTAACTTGTTAAGTATGCTCAACAAGTTAGCAGGATAACTCCGCGTAACTCTGCGCCCTCAGCGGTTCAAAAAAATTGTTTAGAAAACTTTGTTTGATCATAGTGAAAAGCGAACTTAAAAGATCACAAGATGATCAATGGTCACACTTCCCTTGAATCTCATGGAAGCGATCGTGTAAAGCAGAAATTGCTTTCGTCAATTCTTCATCCGTAGCACCTGATTTCACCAAGTCACCAATTTCTTTAGACTCTTTGCTTAATAAAGCTAGGCTCTTGTCAAGACCATTTTCTTTGTACTTGTTAGGCATGATTATATCGTTCCAGGCAGTAGATTTGCTTGCCAACTCAGCATAACGTGTTTTTAGCGGTTCTAAATTTCCTTCTTCAGCAGGGTGGAAGGTTTCCGCCATAATCAAGTGATAATCTTCTTTTAAATCATCAAAAGCTTTTTCAATTTCAGCCTGATTGTCAGTTACTTCTTCAGTGGTAGCATCTTCTTCAGAAGTAGCAGAAGTATCGTTGCAGGAAGTAAATAATAAACCTACTGAAATGATTAGAACAGCAGTAAATAAAGATCTAACTAACATAGGTCCGTATTTTGTTGTTTAAAGTTATTTCAGCAAAAGTGGGGAGTATTTTTATGTTTTTTGGTAATAAAAGTCACTGTTTTACCTTATAATCCCATCCACTCTAAACATATTCCTCCGGTTCATCATCCCACTTTTCACTCAACTTTTCCAATTCTTTTAATTCAAGCTTTTCATCTTCTGTTAATTCTTCTGGTGGCGGTAATGAACGCAGCTTTTGGTGGTACAGTCGGACCATTTCCTTTTCCACCTCATCATCTTGCCACTGTTTGGATAGAATGCCTGAAAAAGGGATACCTATTAGAAGCGAGTACAAAAACAGGAGTGTGATGGCCATAATTGCTATGGTAAAACGAAGCCAAAAGGCAGCGCCGGGACCTACAATGTAGCTGATTAAAAAA
>JBCBCD010000236.1:466-8562 GCA_038530915.1 Bacteroidota bacterium | reverse complement strand
TATACCTTTTAGCCCTTATGATGGCAGTGGTGGCTACTGTCATACCGTCTTTTATGATTTCTGAGGGAATTAGATACATAGGTGCTTCTAATGCATCCATAGTGGCAAGTGTGGGGCCCATTTCAACTATTGTATTGGCTTACATATTCTTGGAAGAGAGATTGGGTTTTCTACAAGTAGTGGGGACTTTTATTGTGATTGGAGGGGTGTTGATTATTACACTTAAGAAGAAATAATTCAATCAAAACAAATTCACAATCAGGAAAGTCACAATACTCACCACAAAGAACCGCAAGGCCCAGGAGACATTAAAAAACTTCTTATAAGCTATACTAGAATTGACATACAACTGATCCGATAAATCTCTGAAAATAGCATCCGGATCTTCAAATTTCTGATTGCCAAACTCGAAAAATTCCTTGGGCGTTTTGTACTTCTTGTGTATATCCCCAAAATAGATAATCGAGGTAGAACCCGGATTTTTCAAGCGCGGATTAATGGTGTTGAATGCGAAGTAGATGGAGATCAATGAGAAAGCGACATTCAAAACCAATAATATTCTTTTCAAGCCAGGGCCATTCACATATTGCTCTACGACTTGCTCAGATTGAGTGAATAACAGACTGATCAGAATGCCATAGAAAGACAATAATAAGGCAGCTTTACCATCAGAAAACTTGATGTGATCCAGGGTTTTGTTGAGTGAATACCAGTAGAATTCCAGCTTTTCATTCATATGTTTATTTTTAGTTGCTGGTTGTTGGTTGTTGGTTTGTAGCTTATTTAACAGGTACTGCAGAATTTATTCTGCAAAAACAACTAAAGACCAACAACCAACAACTATTTCATTTCCATCACTTCTACACCTTGCCAATCTGCATGTACGCCGGAGGTATTGTACTGTACCGACTTACTCAAATACAATTGGGCAGCCTTGTCATCCGGATGCACACTCAATACTTTGGCAAAAGCGGCGGTAGCAGCTTCAAAGCTACGTTGGTAGTAAAACTCTAACCCTTCCTCAAAGGTTATCTTAGTCTGCTCTTTTTTTAGAAAAACTTCCGGTGGATCGGCTTCAAAAACATCATAGATCTCTATGGTTTCGGATTTGCCTTTCACCTGTACTTTCCCTAGCGAGCGATAAGCGTAATCAAAATTGGATTGCACAAACATGGGTTCTGTAATGATCAAAGGAGAACCATAGTACTTGGTCAAACCTTCCATCCTGGACGCCGCATTGACCGTATCGGAAACCAGGTTGGCCTCCAATCGTCTATCATTGCCCATGATGCCCATGATCAATGGTCCCTGATGCATCCCAATCCCAACTTTAATGGGTTTTCTATTTTTACTAACTCGATAATCATTGTAATCGTAAATGATTTTCTGCATATCAATACCAGCCTTTATGGCATCATCGGTAGATTGCAAAAACAAGGCCATAATGCCATCGCCCAAGAAACGAATAATAAAGCCTTTGTTGGTATTGATCACCGGGCCTACTCGTCCGATATAACCATTGAGGAAACTGAAATTTTCCTCTGGCGTCATGTGTTCCGATAAAGAAGTATAACCTCTAATGTCAGAAAACATAACTGTAACCTTCTCTTCTATCTGATCGCCCAACATGACATCCAGAATAGATTTTCGCCCTAAAACACGTAATAAGTCATAAGGGACGAATTTCTCAGTAGCAGCATGTATGCGTTTGAGATCTTCCTCTCTTTGGCGGGCCTCATTGATGTTTTTCTCATATAAGGACGCACTTTCTACTGCTGAAGCAGTCTGTAAAGCCAGTGTATTCAGCAGTTTTAAATCATTGGAAGTATATAGGTGTTTGCTTAAAGATCCAAGAATGATTATACCCGTGATGCGTTCGCCAATTTGCAAGGGCGCATGTAGAATTGATTTGAGCTGTAAACCTTCTCCTTTGGTACGTCTATCTGTTGTAGTATCCAATATAATGTCAGCCTTCCCTTCTGTGAGGAAATGCTTTATGAGGCGATCATCTTTCTCATCCAACTTATCGGTATCCACCTGTTCGCCTATAGCTGCTAACTGTATGAGTTGATCTTGGTTTTCATCTATCATCAATACCCAACCAGCATCAGCTTTGATGAGTTGGCGCGCTTGTCTGATAGCTGTTAGTCCAATTTGATCCGGATCGATGGTTTTGGCCAGTTCTTCAGAAAAACCATAGATCAGGTTGATTTGGCGATAGAGGTGCAACACTTCATTGCCAATTTCTTTTTGTTCGGCTTGCTTGGAAAGTAAGAGTTCCAGCGTACTTTTTATGATCATAATGGACTTCTCTGGGCCTTTAATACGACCTACCTCTTGCTCAGCCACTGTAATGACCGTCTCTTGTTCATTTACCTCTTCATTGCCTAAAAGGAGAGTCCCCTTAGCATCATAAATAGCAATAGGACCATCTAACGCACTGACCAATTGCTCAATCGTTTTACGTTCCTTCTTGCGTTTTCCCAGTATGCTTTTTAGTTTGATATTGGCCATTAGTCAAGTTTCAATATTTCCCGTGCTTTATCCAATAGAGCATCGGGATCAAAGGGTTTGGTCATATAAATATCGGCGCCCACTTCTTCTCCTTTCTGGCGGTCAAATTCTTGTCCTTTCGCCGTCAACATGATGATGTACACATCGTCCAGCTTCAACTCTTTCTTCACTTTTTGACAAACTTCAAAACCGTTCATCTTGGGCATCATCACATCCAGGAAAACCAACTGTGGTTTTTCCTCCAGGATCAAGTTCAAGCCTTCTTCTCCATCACTGGCTGTTAGTAGCTCTGCTTCATCATCATCTTCCAACTCTTCAAGGGTTTGTTCGATCAATGCTCGTATGTGCATTTCATCGTCGATAATTAGAATTTTGGGTAGCATGTATTTTTCTTTTGAGTATTTTTAATTTCACCATGGAGTCGAAGGAGTTTCATGGAGTAGATCAATCCACGACCCACGACCTATGACCTATGACCTATGACCTATGACCCATGACCCATGATCACTGATACAGTAAAAATAGTACATTTTCCAGTCCTTTTTCAAAACGCAACGTCTTGACCATTTCTTCTCTGCCATCCATTAAAGAATTCAAAATAATGACGTCGGGTAAAGCGGATTTGGCTTTTTCCAACATATCATCGCCATCCGCTTCCATCACCTGATAGCCTCGGGCGGTTAATACTTCACTAATGGTTTTTACGGTAGAAGCACTTTCATCTACTATCATTACTTTTTTGGTGGATATTCCTGTGGATAACAAAGATTCCACTTCTTTGAATAAAAGATCGGTATCTATGGGTTTGTTCAAATAACGATCTACGCCTATGCGATACCCTCTTTGTTTGTCCTGTACGATAGAAAGTATCAAGATAGGAATATCTGCGGTCTTTGGATCATTTTTTAGAATGGCCGCCAGGTCAAAGCCATTCAATTCGGGCATCATTACATCCAGAATGACCATGTCCGGTCTTTGATCACGAATCATTTTTAGGGCTTTCTTGCCGTCTTCCGCTAAGGATACCTGGTAACCAATTTCACTCAATTCTTGACGCAACAGCTCGCGGATGGAAGCTTCATCGTCTACTACAAGAATGTTTTGATGGTTGCGTTCAGGTGAGATGGCAGCTGTAATCGGCACTTTCTTTTTGAGCTCGTCGATTAGTGCTTCCAAGTGTAAGCTTTCTTCTGATTTAGAGGCGGCCTTTTTGATGGGCAAAGAAAAAGAAAAGGTACTTCCCTGACCCAACTCACTATTCACCCAAATGCGTCCATTCTGCTGCTCTACTATTTCTTTACAGATGGGTAGACCAAGACCAGTACCTTGTGGCTTGTCGGTCAGGGTATCTCCTACCTGCCTGAACTTGTCAAATACCTTATGCAAGTCGTTGTCAGCGATTCCAATACCTGTATCCGTCACACTAACCACTACATAGGCTCCTTCTACAATGGCCTTAACCCCTACTGTACCTTCCTCCGTAAACTTCACTGCATTTGAAAGCAGATTGATCAATACCTGCACCATCTTATTTCTATCGGTGATGATGATGGGAATATCACCAGCTATATCTTCAGTATATTCTAATTTTTTGGCATCAAAAAGGGAAGCTGTAGCCGCTCGCGCTTGCTGAACAATTTGAGTAATTTCCACTTCTTCAAAATGCCACTCGATCTTTCCGGCTTCTATTTTGGCTAAATCCAAAACATCATTGATCAATCTAGTTAAGCGTTCTCCTTCAGAAATCACGACATCCAGATTGCCATTGATTTGATCCATAGTGCGGGTCAACTTAGGATCTTCAGTAGGCAATGCCGGAATGATCTTATTGTTGAAACGCTTTCTAATGATTTTGGCAAAACCCAATACAGAGGTCAAGGGTGTGCGTAGCTCATGACTGACGGTCGATAGGAAGGTAGATTTTGCCTCGTTGGCATCTTCCGCTTCTTTCTTGGCGATCAACAACTGTTCGTTGCTCAATTTTAGTTCATGGGTGCGTTCTTCGACTTGGGCTTTTAGCAGGCTACTTTGTTTGCGTAAATTTTTAGTACGCCATTGGATAAAAGCCCAGATTCCTAATCCAGCTAAGAGTATATATGCCAGATAGGCCCAAGTGGTCTGCCACCAAGGTGGTAGGATGATGATTTTAATAGAAGCTCCTTCTTCATTCCAAACGCCATCTGCATTGGAGGCTTTCACTCGGAAAGTATAGGTGCCGGGACTCAGGTTGGTATAGTTTGCAAAGCGAACGGTAGAAGGATTTGAAAACTCTTGGTCGTAATTTTCTAGTTTCCAACTGTATTGATTGAGTTTGGGATCCAGATAATGCAAGCCTACAAAATTGAAGGTGAGGTCTCTTTGCCAATGTTTGAGCGTAAGTTCTCGTGTGAAAGAGACTGCCTTTTCGAATAATTCTCCATCAGGTTGAGAGTAAGTGGTATCCATAATACCAATGGAAGTAATCCATACTTGAGGTGAGATAATGTTTTTTTGAAACAATTGATCGGGATCTATTCGATTCAAACCATTACCGCCACCAATCCAAACCGTTCCATCGGTACTTTTTACACTCGAAAAAGGTTCTCCATTTGTTTGAAAATTATACTCATTTCCAAAATTGGTAAAAGTTTTGTCCTTTAAATCAAAAACCGAGAGCCCTAATTCAGCCGGGATATACAATCTATCATTTTTGTCTTTCACCAAAGGAGTCTGCGTTAGAAAATAATTGTCTATTAGACCATCTTTCTTTCTATAGTACTTCTCTTCGTAGGTATTTAAATTAAATTCTAACAATCCATGTTCTTCAGTAGTTAAGTACAAGATACTATCCGTAACAAAGTAATGACCACTGTTTATGTTTTTGGCAAATTTTAAAAACTTATCATTAGCATCATCATACTTAAGCAATCCATATTCTCCTTTCCCGCTAATCCATAAGTCCCCATTATTATCCAAAAATGGTATTGAAGTAGACTTTTCAACAGATAGTACATCAAAAGTTCCTTCTTCTTTATCATATCGAGCGATAATTCCATTGGCGTGAGTAATCCAAATATCTCCGCTTTTATCTTCGATAATTTTTGGTGAAGCAGTGGGGATAGTTTTTTGATTTTTAAAAACTTCATTGATCGTCCATTGATTTATCACTTCTTTTGAGTCAATATTTATTACAAAAATGTTTTGTAGACTTCCTATCCATAACTGTGCCTGACTATCTTCATATATGTCCAAAATTAGATTTGCGCTACTAGCTTTATATGCTTGATTCTTTTCTAGAATATTTGTAAAAGAACTATCTGTTTCATCAAAAAGATGGAGACCAAGTTTCGTACCTGTCCATATTTGATTTTTACTATCGACAAATACAGAAAAAATGAAATTTTTAAATTCGTTGTCTAAGCTAGGACCATTGGGTTCAAAAATTGTCCATAGATTCGACTTCGTATCGTAAAGACCTAAGCCACTCGATGATTCCAGCCATAAGCGTCCTTTTTGATCATTTACCAAATTCAGTATCATATTTGCTATGTTGTATGCATCTGAATTGTTTTTTGCATATTGATACCACTGCATTCTATTGAGTTTGAGATCTTGTTTGTAAATACCATCAATAGTACCCAACCAAAACAAACCAGTACGATCTAACATCATAGCTTTTAGACGTTCTCGTATCAAAGGACCAACTCTATTGTTAAAACCATCAGGATAAAAAGAAAATTGCCGGGTTTTAAAATCATAGTAAATAGCTTCTTTTATATCGACCAAAAACCAAATGCCAAACGAATCTTGATCCAATATTTCCCAATTCATGTAACGTCCCTCATATTGAAAGTCTAAATCCCCTACCCCCAATTCATAATGACTCATTGAGTCGGTAGCTATATGATAAACATCCATTTTATTGTTCTTCATATATCTGATCCAGATATCACCATAAGCATCTTCAAAAACATAATATATCTCATTAGACGAAGCTAATGATTTGAATTCATTAGCTTTATAGGCTATCGTTTTTTCGATACTTAAAGTTAAAGGGTCAAATAAATGAATAATTGATGGACCTTGCAATAATATATCTCCAGTGCGAGTAGGGTATATACTAATTATGCTATCTGCAATGCCGGAGATGCCATCAACTAAAGCAAAGTTTTGTAGTTCGCTATCCCATTTATTAAGTTGTGAATCGTTATCAACTAACCAAATACTATTATCTTTTTGACTTTCTACCAGGAAACAGTTTCCAACTACTCTATTTTGTTTTGCTCTATATGAACTAACCTTAGGGTTGTAAACCTCATCGATCTTAAATTTCTGGAAAGTTCCCTTTGCTTGATCCAACCTACAGAGTATGGTGTTTTGATCATCCGAATTGATGCACCATAAATTACCTGTTGCATCTTCAAAGAGCGGTTCGGCGGATTTTAAATTTAAGCCTAAGCTATCCTCTTCTGTCCAAAAGTAATTTTTAAACGCTTCCTTTACAGGGTCGTAAACGGCGAGTATAGCTCCATTTACTTCAGCTCCAGACCACTCAGCTCCAAACCACACTTTCCCATCCTTTCCTAGTACAAGTCCATTAACATAAGCTCCCACTTGCAAGCTTCCTTCAGTCACATCCTGATGATCAAATCCAAAGTTTTGAAAAGAATATCCATCAAACCTAGACACACCGTTTTTTATTGTTGTCATCCAAATGAATCCTTGTTCATCTTGTAAAATCTCTTTAATATCATTACTCGGCAAACCATCTTTTACACGATATCTATCAAATTCAGGGGATTGGTTTTGTCCTGAAAGAGTAGAAAAGTAAAATGTAGATAGTACTATAACAAAGAAGAATAGGGAATGCTGCTTTCGATCCATATGGTGTTTTGAATGATAACTGATCAAATCTACGGATTTTCTGATAATAGGATGAAAAATATCGACTAGTTGGTTTGTAAATTATTCTAATTTTTCGTGGGGTTCATCCGGGAGAACGTATGCGTTTTGCAGTTGAGTGTTTCTTTTCCACCCCCTAACCCCCTCAAGGGGGACATACACGGCATGTACCTGTTAGAGCAATGTCCCCCTTGAGGGGGTTAGGGGGTGGAAAAGTCAAATTCCTCACCTTCTTTTCAGTCGCTTGGAATAAATTCCAATCAACCTTAACCCAATTTTTTGTTTTAAATAATTGACAAGCTACTCAGTTTGTGAGTATATTTATACAAATTTTTTATAAATGACTACACATCGCATCAAGCTTACAGATTTAGATGAGGAATTCATTCAAAAGCTACAGGATAAATTCAGTGAAAGTGATGCTGAACTTGTCATACAGGTGCATGAAAGGCCTACTGGCGAAATACTTACCGATGAAGTCTTTTGGGAGCTGATAGCTGTATTAGACTGGGAAAAAGAAGAAGACAATGCTATAGTTGAACCTTTGGTGGATCAACTATCATCACTTTCTGTAGGAATGATTTATCAGTTTTTGGATAAATTTTCTGAAAAACTCTATCAGCTAGATACCATCGAACATGCTAAAAATACAGGTAAGTAATCGCTTAAGGATTTAGAGGTTTTTCTTTGATAAGCTTCAT
>JBCBCD010000236.1:0-456 GCA_038530915.1 Bacteroidota bacterium | reverse complement strand
GGTGATTTATTCCTGTATGATCGTTGTTGTGGAGTAGCTAATGGCAAAGCATTTTATGAAGCTGTTTTAAAAGATCCGGCTAAAATGCCAAAAGATGTCTCTTTCGAGGCTTTGCTTTATGTTACTCATGAAGCTTATCAAAGAAAAACCTCTAAATCCTTAAGCGATTACTTACCTGCTTTCAATTACGAAACTTTCAGTAACAGAGAGGGGTGGCCCCAAAGATAAAAGCTATGAAGAAAAAAATGGCCGAAAGCCAAGAGGTAATGTGAGGTGAAGGTCGTGTTGATATGTTGTTATGCTGTCATGGGAGTTCGTTTTTCTCGTTTATCAAGAAAAGGATTCAGACCAATTTTTTGAACCGCAGAGGTACTGTGTTTAAATCCAAATAAATTGAATGATTTTTTATATTTTTAAAGTCCAAGGAAGAGGCATTTGTAAGTCCTCTATCCAGTG
>JBCBCD010000235.1:0-8565 GCA_038530915.1 Bacteroidota bacterium | reverse complement strand
AGTAGAGGAAGGAATAATTTATTCACTTTTAATTGTTGCATTATTAAGGATTTTTTAAATCAAAATATTTGTGGAAAGAGAACTATGGTCTACAAATATAAACTTCCGGAGCAATTTTTCACACTAGAAGAGCTCGAAGAGAAGAAAGCCATAAAACGCAGCGCGTTTTTTGGCTTTCTTCTCTTCATACAACAAACATCTAACCTTATAAACACATAAACTTCTAAACTAAATATTTATTCATATCTAATTGTCTGAGCCGGATTCAACCTTGCAATCTTCCATATCTGATAGCTCACCGTGATAAATGCAATCCCACAAATAGCAATAATAGCCAACACCAAAAACAGCCATGGGAAATTGATCCGGTTGGCATAGCTACTAAGCCACTCACTCATACCAAAGTAAGTAATAGGAATACCGATAAAGACAGCAATTAGAATCAACCATAAGAAATCCTTGAAAAAGAGCATAACGATTTGATTGACAGAAGCACCAATGACCTTGCGTACGCCTACTTCTTTGGTTCTTTGTGTAGAAAGGAAAGAAGCCAAACCAAATAAGCCTATGGTAGCTACAAATATGGCTAGTATAGAAAAATTGAGAAAAATGTAGCCAAAGCGTTGATCTTCAAGGTATAGTTTTTCAAAACGTTGATCCAGGAAAGAATAAGTAAATGGAGAATCCGGGAAGAAACGACTCCACACTTGTTGGATTTCACCAATCCCTTTATTCATGTTATTGGCTTCCATTTTTACCACCGTATTCAGTGGAGTCTCATTCATAAAGAAAACGGTTGGCTCTACGCTATTTTTCAAACTAGATCGATTGTAATCTTTTACAATACCGGCTATTAGCCATTGGTCATTTTCCGGATCGCGTCCAAAGCGAATACGATCATTAATTACTGATTTAGGATCGCTTATGTTCGCCAATTCAAGAAAAGCTTCATTGACCATGAGCGATAAGGTATCCATCGCCATGTCTTCATCAAAAACCCGCCCTTCTATCAATTCTAAATTCAGGGCTTCTGGTAATTGGTCTGTCATTGAGTTGATATAAATGGTAGACTCAATAAATTCGGTATGTCCCAATATGGTAAATCCACCAGCAGCAGAACTGATATCAGAGCTACCACCACCTGGGAGATTGCTAATCCCTGCCACTTTTTGAACAGTCCCCAGTTTTTCCAATTCTTCCGAAAATGCTTTATAGGTACTTTCATAAGCATCTTCATCTCCACCTCTGTCACCAGGGTTGCGTAGCCCTAAAACTTGATCGGTATTGATACCCAGGTCGCTATTGGTCATAAATCGAATTTGCTGATAAACAGTGATGGTCGATGCAATCAAAATTAAGGAAGCTGCAAACTGCACCACTACTAGTGTCTTTCGCATTAAAGTCCCTTGCTTTGAACGACCAAAGTTTCCTTTTAAGACACCCATAGGTCGGAAAGAGGAAAGGACAAGGGCAGGGTAAATACCGGTCAATAAAGCGCCCAGTAGGAAGAACAAACCCAACTTGCTTAAGAAAGAGACATTCGTCCATGCATGAGTCATGACTTGTTTTCCAACCAAACCATTGAAGTAAGGCAATAATATTTGTGCTAAAATGAGCGCTAACAAAGCACCCATAAAGTTGACCAAAAGGGCTTCTACAAAAAACTGAACGATGAGCTGAATTTTTCTGGCGCCAACTACTTTGCGTAAACCTACTTCTTTAGCTCTATTAATGGCTTTTGCAGTAGATAAGTTGATGTAATTCACCCAGGCAATCAAAAGGATAAAAATAGAAATGATGCTTAAAAAACGAACGGCACGAGCACTACCGTGAATCTCTGGTTCATAGGTGAAATCTGATTTTAAATGTATATCTAATATGGGTTGAATGTTAAAACGAAGACGAGAATCGTCACCCATAAATTTTCGAGATAAATCAGGCAATTTAGCATTTAAGGCTGTTACATCTGTATCTTTTGCCAAAAGTAGATAGGTATAGTAGTTGAAGCCATTCCAATTGTCACGTTCAATACGCGCTTGATAAGATTTTAAGGAAACCAGAGCATTGAATGTATAATGGGTATTCTGAGGTGGGTCTTTTATTATACCCGTAACTCTAAATGGTCGGTTAAAACCACCCAATACTTCTATTGTTTGGCCCATTGGATCATTATTGCCAAAATATTTTTGAGCCATGGTTTCACTCAGTACAATGGTATGTGGTTCATTCAACATAGTGGAAGGATCGCCTTTCAGGGTCTCATAACCAAATAAGTTCATGAAGTTGGAATCAACAGCTATAACACCATTCTCTTCAATAGGTGCTTCTCCCTTTTTCAAAACCATACGTCGAGTCTTGTAAGTCGTAGTATAATTGACCACTTCCGGCAACTCATTTTGTAAAGCTTTCCCGGAGGGAGCAAATGACATGGCATCACGGGTTTGGATTTTGCCTTCTACATAATCATCCGTTGTAAGACGATAAAGCCTGTCAGGATGATAGTGAAAACTGTCATAGCCTTTCTCAAAAGAAATGTATTGATTGATAAACAAGAATGCGGTGAGTCCAAGTGCTAATCCGAAAATGTGTATAGCCGTATATCCGGGCTGTCTCCACAAATTTCGAAATCCAATTTTGAAAAAGTTCTGTAACATATCTCGAGTGATTGGTGATTGTCTAAGTACATCTGGCCTAATAATGGCCGGCCGAAAAAGCCGTATTATTTCCCATGCAAACATCCGATTGGCTTTAGCCTCATTAGTCTTTTTCAATTGCCTTAAATACAATTCGTCCAAGTCACCCAAAATATCCTCCAGAAATTCCGGGCGACAGTACCAACGGAAAAAATGCTCAGCCCATGTTTTTATCATAAAGTAGGAAACTTGCTATAGAGGATGGCTCAATACGAGGAACGAGTTATGAGACAGCCCCCTTCTTTATATTATTCCTAATCGTAGTATTGAACCAAAAGTATTCTTTTGACAATAAAATTCCTAATTGTAGTATTTGAAATTAGATGAATGGCCTGCATTCTTCTGCGAGCAGAAAAGTCTATCGCATCATTGATTGAAGGAATAAAGAAGAAAATCACCCATTGTTTATGACTTGATGAGTCAAAAAGTAATCATAAAATATATGCTGAAGGTGGTATTTGTTTAACTTGGAGGATATAAAAAAGATCTTTCAAACCAGCATAGCATTGAATGAAAACAAACGATAAATCAGGACTTAGAAATTATCTGCCTCAGGAGGATCGCTACGACTCTATGTTGTATAATCGTTGTGGTAAAAGTGGTATTTTACTACCTGCTATTTCAATAGGATTGTGGCACAACTTTGGTTCCATTGATAATATTGAGAATGGACGTCAATTGTTGCGCAGAGCTTTTGATTTGGGGATCACTCATTTTGATCTTGCCAACAACTATGGTCCTTCTTATGGATCTGCTGAAGAAAATTATGGCTTATTGCATCAAAGAGATTTTAAACCTTTTCGCGACGAACTCTTTATTTCCACCAAAGCAGGATATGATATGTGGCCTGGTCCGTATGGTAATTTTGGTTCCAGAAAATACTTGATCGCAAGCCTAGACCAAAGCCTTAAACGAATGGGACTGGATTATGTCGATGTATTTTATCACCACCGCCCAGATTTAGAAACACCCTTAGAAGAAACAATGTCAGCCTTGGATCATGTGGTCCGACAGGGAAAAGCGCTTTATGTGGGAATATCTAACTATAGTGCAGAACGTACTGCCCAAGCTGCGAAAATACTTCAAGAAATGGGTACCCCTTGTCTGATTCACCAGGCGCGATATTCCATGTTTGACAAATGGGTAGAAGAAAACTTACTCGATACCTTGGAAGATAATGAGATGGGCTGTATTGCATTTTCACCTTTAGCCCAAGGTATGTTGACCGACAAATACCTAAATGGGATTCCTGAAAACTCCAGGGCTGGAAAGTCTATGACTTATTTGCAACGAGAAATAGTAGAAAAGAACCTTCCTAAGATCAAGCGTTTACACGAAATAGCACAAAGTCGGGATCAAAGCCTGGCTCAAATGGCCATCTCATGGTTGCTGAAAGATAATAGGGTTACCTCGGTTTTGGTAGGAGCTAGCTCTATCAAACAATTGGATGAAAATGTGGCCAGTGTCAATAAAACAGATTTTTCAGATGAAGAATTGGCTGCAATTGATGCGGTTTTGCTTGATTAAAGATGCGTTATCCTAAATTTTGAAAGAAAGAGCAAATAGCTATGGATTTTATAAAGGTTTGATAATCAATTATGAATTAAGTGGCATTATTTGTTTTGCCGTTAAAAAAATGGGATTGTGGGACAGCCTAAAAGAGCATTTAGCGAGCGACAAAGGAGCGGCTCTAAATGCGAGTGTAGAGCAGAGCCCATTTTTAGGCAAAAGAAATACAGCCTTGAATTTTTTGGCTTCGTTTTTGCTTCAAGGCAAAAAGGAAGGATTAAAGTAAAATGTTGATTATTGGTATTTTGCATAAAAGACATACTCCGAATTTAAAAAACGAATTTTCGATTAAATCGAAAATTTGGTATGACCTATGTTTAAAACTTTAATCTAGCTTAACATTCACCCCTAAATAATTCAAACGCTCTAATAAAACCGAATTTTTCCCCTTTAACCAATCTAGTTTGACCATATTTTGGTTCAAATCAAACTGGTAATTTGGATGAGTATCCTTCAAGAGTACCACCGTATTTAGTATTAGATTGGCCTCCGCATGAGATTGAGCATTTTTAAGGCAGTTGGTTAAAACCATGACAGGATCATCAGCTTCGGTCAAAGCTAAAAACTCAGCAGCACGCATGCGCACTAGATTTTCATTATCAGTAATCGATAATTCACGGGCTTGATCATAGAAGATAGCTGCTTGTTTTCCGAAAGTACTACAAACGATCAATCCCCAATATCTTTCCCAACGATTGGACGAATTTAATGCTTGGGCAATTCCTTCTTTGGCTTCTTTAAAAGGCAAAAGACTCAAATCGGCCACATCAATTAAGCGATTAATTTCTGCTTTATTTTTTTGACCAAAGCTAAGCGGATTATCCCATGCCTTTTCAAGCAAGTAGCTTTCAGGGTAAAAACTTAGATCGGGCCAGGATTTTATTTTTTGCTGCAATTTATTTCTAAGCTTTTTAAGTAAGCTTTTCTTTTTCCCTCTAGCCACTAAATTATTTGTCTCAAAAGGATCTTTCTCAACATCATAAAGTGCTTCAGGCAAACGAGCTTCAAAAAACTGACGCTGCTTTTCATTCAAAGCTCCATCTCGATACATTTTTAGCCATTCTTTATATGCCAGCATTCTATATCGGTAGAAGTTGTAAAGCCCATCAAAATTGAAAGGTTGGTAGTTTCGGATGTATTTGTATTTTCCAACTCTCACAGCGCGAACCAAGTCGTATTTTTCATCAAAGCGATCGGCATAATAGTAAGCAGTATTTCTGGCATCAAGTGTTGATTTAGTGATTCCTTCTCCCAGAAAAGCTTTGCCGTCCATTTCATCCGGTATGGCTACACCCGCCAAATGTAAAACGGTAGGAGCAAAGTCGATGAATTGCACAAAGGCATTGCTTCGCGTGCCCTTTTTAATGGGAACGAGCTGCTTCCATTTTTCAGGCACATAGACCACAAGTGGAACGTGAGTGCCTCTTTCATAGACATAGCCTTTACTACCTGGCAAAACGCCACCATGATCACCATAATAAAAAATGAAGGTGTCCTCCATCAAGCCATCCTCTTCCAATTGCTTCAAAAATTGTCCAATGGCTTGATCTGCTTTTTCATGTCTATCCTTATAAAATGCATGTGTATAGCGTACGGTTGGGGTATTTGGTAGGTAAGGGTGTGGAGTAACTGAATCAGGATCGTTTTTGGTCTTATACTGCTTCATTTTTTCTTCACTAAAGTGCAATTGACCTTCATGCGTAATGCCAAAGTTTTGTACATGGAAAAAAGGCTGTCCTTCTTTTCGATCTCTGTAGGTTGCCTTTTTGGAAGATTGATCCCATGTACCCACTTTTTTTATAAAATTATAATCTTCTTTATTGTTGTTGGTCGTATAATAACCCGCTTGTCGCAAATAATACGGGAACATCTTTAAATTTTCAGGCATAGGTACTTTCTCCATGCTTCTATGGTATTGAGCACCAACCCTTGGTGCATAAGTACCTGCAATAATGGTACTTCGCGCCACAGAGCAAACCGGAGCCTGGGATATACAATTGTTAAATACGATCCCATTTTGGGCTAGTCGTTCGATATTGGGCATGGACGCGCCGTCTTTGTCATAGAGTTTAAGGTAATGCTTGGAATTGTCCTCCGTTACAATCCAAACTATGTTTGGTCTATCTTGGGCTTTGGCTAGAAAAAAAGTACAAATGAAAAGTAAAAAGAAGCAATACTTAACTTGCATAGCGTGGGTGTTTTTCAACTATTGAATGGATGTAAATCGTTGAAAATTACCAAAACTTCTACAAATTTTAGAGCAATAATTCCTATCCAATCAGTGAAAAAATCGTAGCTGGTTGAACAATTATTACCACTGGTTGAATACAAGACCTCAACTTTTGACTATTACCTCTGAAAGAAATACTTTTGAATTGTAATCAAAAAATAAGGTGAAAAGGTCAGAGGTTGAGAAGGTTAGCTATGGTTTCTTCATTTTGATACAAAGTGATCAACAGGTTTCACTTGACATCTATTTGAAGTGAGATAGGCTACACACTAACCCTCTAATCTTTAACCTTCTAAACACAAAAAGCTATGCAAGAGAACATCCATTATTTGATCCCATTCATTAGAAATATTTCCAGGTACTTGATATTCGCCGGCTCGGCTTTTTTAATTTTTTATGTTTTATATCCTCATATTTTTTCCAAGAATAAGATTCAAGAAAGATTGGCTAAGCGAAAAGATTTTATTCGAGAGTTCATGCATTCTATGCAGACGACCATTGTCATTGGCTTTGTAGGTGTCTTGTTTTTGTATACACCACTAAAAGAATATTCGACTATTTATTATGATAGTTCAGAATATCCCATTTGGTGGATACCAGTAAGCGTCATTGTTGCCATGTTGATTCACGACACCTATTTCTATTGGATGCATAGAACGGTACATCATCCAAGCTTATTCAAACACATCCATTTGGTCCATCATAAATCTGTCAATCCATCGCCTTGGACATCTTATTCCTTTAATTTATCTGAGGCTATTTTAGAAGCCTTGATTGCACCTGTTATTTTGTTTTTACTACCTATGCATATTGTAGCACTGGTGATTTATGGACTCATCACTATAGGAATGAATGTATACGGCCATCTGGGCTATGAAATTGCCCCCAAATGGTTTAGAAAGTCCTGGCTTTTTGAAATCATGAACACTTCGGTCTACCACAATTTGCATCATGAAAAATTCAAAGGCAACTACGGCTTGTATTTCAGAATATGGGATCGACTCATGAAAACTGAGCACCCTGAATATGTCAAGGATTATGATAAGATTCAAATGCAAAGGTTTGGAGCAGAGTCTTTTAAGACGAAGATGAAACTCAATAAGTCCACCTTCATGCTGCTCTTATTAATGGGGCTGGGCTCCATAACCGCCTACAGTCAGTCCTCTATAGAAGGCAAATGGAGAGATGACAAATTGGGTGGAACCATCCTCATCTATGAAGAAGACGGAAAATACTACGGTCAATTGATCGCTGCAGACGATCCGGAGGACAATGAGAAGATTCAAAACTATGGCGAAAAGATCATGATTCTAAAAGATTTTGAAAAAGAAAATGAAACTACCTACAGTGGAATATTATATGCTCCAAGAAGAAAAATGACCGTAAACGGCATCCTGATTTTAGAAGAAAACAACAAACTTAGAATAAAAGGAAGCTATAGAGGGATCAGCAGATCGAGGAAACTGAAGCGGATATAACATTGTGTTTGCGAAGGATTGATGGGACAAAGGATCACAGTTATTCAAAAGTTCTTTTGAACCATTAACTCCCTCTACACACTACACCCTATACTCTACACCACTGTTTGATAGCAGAATTATCAACACAACAAACTTATAATTCGTAATTACTTAATTCTCATATTTTTTTAACCACAAAATTTTTTTAAATGAAAACTGTATTTGTTTTCCTACTATCGGTATGCCTTACAGGCACTTTAATGGCACAAGTAAATTTTAGTGTACAAGCGATTTCTGTAGAAGAAGTTCCAGAAGCAGTACAAACTTCTCAATCAGGTAATTTTCCCGGAATTTCAGTAGCTCAATGGGAAAAACAAATGGCAAGTGCGCAAGGTGAATCAGGTACCAGGTATGTAGCAAATTTCAAAGATGGCGGCAATCAATTGGTAAGAGCACGTTATTACACAGACGGTACCGGTATAACTGCTACTACTTATTATGCAGCTAGTCAATTGCCTTCTATCATTAAGGATGCAGCGGCAAGAAACTATCCGGATTGCAAACGGATGCGGTAATAGCTCTTTTGAGTGCTTAGCAAAAGGATTTTTTCACC
>JBCBCD010000234.1:0-8597 GCA_038530915.1 Bacteroidota bacterium | reverse complement strand
GTCTTCGAGTACATCAGCTGCTGTTTGACTTTGGTAGCGTTCAATTTCTTCTACTCCAATCGTTTCAATTTGCTGTGGTAAATCTTTTAATTGATCTTCTCTACGTCCAATCACCAAGATAGCATTCAGGGCTTCACTAATGGTTTTGAGTACTACTTGTGGTTTCCTGCGCAATTCCAGTAATGAAAGTTGTTTTTCTTCGAAAGAAAGAATGGAGAAAGTCAATAAGATAGTATCCGGTAATTCATCAAGAACGGCAAGTCCAAACTGATCGGTGGTGGTACTAAACTGCAAAGCGGTATTATAGATAAGCACATCGGAAAGAGGATTTCCGGCTTCATCACTCACCGTCACTTTTTGTGCAGTTAATAGGATAGGTAAAAAAAAACTTAAGCACACATTCAAAACTATCTTGCTGCTCATTCTTCACTTATAATTTGGCAACGAAACTTATTTTGGGTCTAAGAGTCGAAAAGTCTAAAGGTCTAATAAAAAAATTAGACCTTTAGACACTCAAACTTTTAGACCAGTTGAAGTCAAATCAAATCAAATCAAAAATTAAACTTATTTTAGTTAAAAGTACACTAAAAAATCAACATGTTCACCCACCATACAGTTCGAGCATTTTCTTCAGGTCATCCAGCGTATTGGCTTCATTGACGGGCTTGTCCCTACGCCACCTGCTGATTCTGGGAAAACGCAAGGCTACACCGGATTTATGGCGGGAAGAAGCTTGAATGCCTTCAAAGGCAATCTCAAATACATGTATAGGCTTCACACTTCTGACCGGACCAAAGCGCTCCAAAGTGTTTTTGTTGACCCATTGAGTGATCTCGTTGAACTCTTTATCGGTTAAGCCAGAATAGGCCTTAGTGAATGGGACGAGCTCTTCTCCTTTCCAGACTGCAAACGTAAAGTCTGAAAACAGATTCGCTCTGCGGCCATGTCCCCTTTGAGCATATATCATAACAGCATCGATTAATAGGGGATCGACTTTCCACTTCCACCAATCGCCTTTTTTTCTGCCAGAGCGATAAGTAGAAGACTTGCGTTTGAGCATGAGACCTTCGCTGAGTTGCTCTCGGGCGTTTTCACGAGCCTCCGTAAGTTCTTCCCAACTGTTACCATCTACTAAGCGGGAGAGTTGCACAATACCTTCGGTGGGGTATTCTTTAACCAGCTCTTCTAGTTTTTGTCTGCGCTCACTAAGCGGTCTTTCTCGCCAATCCTCACCATCAAATTCCAATAAATCATAAGCCATTAAGATGACAGGAGCTTTCTTTAGGATATTCTTAGTGACATTCTTTCTGCCAATGCGTGTTTGCAGTACATTGAATCCTAATGGTTGACCATTGTCAAAAGGTAATATCTCACCATCAATTACAGTACCATCGGGAAGCAATTCAGTTAATGGATGATATTCCGGAAACTTATCCGTCACCAATTCTTCTCCACGAGACCATACAAAGAGCTCTTCATTTCTGACAATTAATTGTCCGCGGATGCCGTCCCATTTGTACTCAGCCTGCCAATCTTCCAAAGTACCAAGATCTTGTGGCTCGTCTTCCAACGCATAAGCCAGATAAAAAGGGTAGGGGCGAGAGATATCTTCAAGTGGATCTTCTGTTAAGATCAGCTCATCGAAAGTAGAATTCTGTGGTGTCCATTTTCCCATCAAGCGGTGAGCGAGCTTGTTTTCGCCTATTCCTGTGTATTGGGACAAAGCCCTTGTCATGAGTTTTTGAGAAACACCTACACGGAAATTGCCAGTAATAAGTTTGTTGAAAATATATCGCTCAGCTCGGGTGAGGGCATTCCAGGCAGACCAAACTTTTTCTTTCTTTTCTTCTTCTTCCAGTTCTCCCAATCCAATAATGTATTCTATCCAATAGGTGAGCGATTCACTACTGCTTTTCTGTGGTGGAGGTAAAACGAGCGTAATCGTTTCTGCCAAATCACCAACTACATGATAAGAATCTTCAAACAACCACAGCGGTATTTTGCTGTATTCAGCAGCCCAATGTCTGAGTAAAGTAGTGGTAACCGTTCGTTTTGGTCTACGATGGGATAAAATGGCGATGGTCCACATTCGATCAGAAGGGTCTACCTGACTGAAGTAATGGCTCAAGGCATCCACCTTGGGATTAATCTTGGTTGTCTGATCGAGCTGCGTAAATAATTGGGCAAAGTGCTTCATGATTCCTCGGTTTTAGATCCTTCCTCACTACTGGTGTTTTGCTCATTCAATTCACCTTCAAACTCTGTTTTTTCTGCTAAAGCCTGATAGCCTTTTTCATTGAGCCACTTGGTGAAAATGTCGGTATAGCCATGGGTGACAATGACTCTTTCAGCTCCGGTGGCCACTATAGCCTGATTAAGTCCATCCCAATCCACATGATCCGAGAGGACGAATCCTCTATCTACACCTCGCCTCCTTCTCGCACCTCGCAAAGTCATCCAACCTGAAGCAGCAGCAACTACCAATGGTTTAAACTTCTTAGCCCAGGGTGAGCCCACAGCAGAAGGAGGAGCAATGATCATGGCTCCTTTATAAGCTGTTTTTTTTACGGACTGCGTAGAACGGATGGTATTCTTCAATTTAACACCCTGATTTCGCATCACTTCATTCACGTTTTCTACTGCACCATGGGTATAGATTGGCCCAATGCTTTCATCCAAGCCCTGTAATACGCGTTGTGCCTTACCCAATGCATAAGAGGTGATTAGGCTTACTTTACCTTCTTGACTATTCTGTTGCCACCACTGGTTGATTTCTGAAAAAATCTCTTCCTGTGGCTTCCATTTGTAAACCGGCAAGCCAAAAGTAGATTCGGTAATGAAAGTATGGCACTTCACTGGTTCAAAAGCAGTGGCCAAGCCATCATTCTCCAGTTTGTAATCACCAGAAGCTACCCAGACTTCCCCTTTGTATTCTACTCGGATCTGAGAAGATCCCACAATGTGCCCTGCCGGATGAAAAGAGACCTTCACCCCATTAATATTGGTGCTTTCTCCATATTCAATGGTACCAATATTGATCGGTCCCAAGCGATGTCGGATAATGGGCTTGGAAGCCCTCACGCACAAATACTGATTGTGTCCCCATCTTGAGTGATCGGCATGTCCATGTGTAATCAGTGCCTTATTGACCGGTTTCCAGGGGTCGATAAAAAAATCTCCCTGCGCACAGTAAATCCCTCGATTGGTAAATTCCAGTAAAGCCATTGTAAGAATTGTAATGAATCAGTGTTTTTTAGAACAAGAAAAGACACCTCTATGTTGAAAATCCTGTAGTTTTTAGTTGTTGGTTTTTGGTTGTTAGCAGGATTCATCAAATTATGAAACCAACTCTGCGTCCTCTGCGGTAAAATAAAAATGTCAGAGCAGAAAAATGAGAAAAAAAATAAACATAGTCTGGTTCAAACGTGATCTCCGTCTACGAGACCATGCCCCATTACAGGCAGCTATCAAAACCGGCTTGCCCACCATACTATGTTATTTTTTTGAACCTTCTCTGATGACCCTTCCTCAATCAGAGTACCGACACTGGCGCTTTGCCTATGAAAGTGTTACTGATCTACAAAAAAAGTTGGATGCCCACCAAATACCACTTTACGTCTTCTATGATGAAGTACTTCCTGTATTTGACCAACTAAGTCAGCTCTATGAAATCAAACACCTATTCTCCCATCAAGAAACCGGCTTGAAAAAGACCTTTGATAGAGACTTGAAGGTAAAAGCTTTTTGCAAAGACAAAGGGATTGAGTGGAAGGAATACCGCCAAGACGGTGTATTCCGAGGCTTGCGAAGGCGTACACACTGGCAAGAAAGATGGGAAAAAGACATGAATGAGTCAGTGATTCAGATTGACTTGGCAGCTATACAATCAACAGATTTACCCACTTTTTTTACGGAGAAAAACCAAGATTTGCCTCCTCAAATTACACAATACAAAGAAGGCTTCCAGCAGGGTGGAGAGACTTTTGCCTGGCGTTATTACCATTCTTTTCTCACAAGCCGTATTGACGATTACAGTCGCTTCCTATCCAAACCCGAACTGAGTCGAAAGAGTTGCAGTCGCATTTCACCCTACATTGCCTATGGAAACATCAGCATCAAAGAAATCTTCCAACTGGCTGAAAAAGCCAAGAATAGAAAATCGAGAGAACATCCAATAGAAAACTTCCTATCGAGGGCCTGGTGGCGCAGTCATTATATCCAAAAGCTGGAATCAGAATGGGAGTTGGAATTCGAGCCACTTAATCGTGGGATGAAAGCTTTAGATCGCGAAGTCAATCCTTCACTTTTTGAGCCTTGGGCTGAAGGACGTACAGGTTTTCCCATGATAGATGCCAGTATCCGTTGCCTCCAGCAAATCGGTTGGCTCAACTTTCGAATGCGTGCAACGCTAGGCACTTTTGTGACCTTCGCCTTATGGCAAGATTGGAAAGCAGCAGCAGAAGTATTGGCACGACTCTTCCTAGATTTTGAACCCGGTATTCATTACGCTCAATTCCAGATGCAAGCCGGATTAACTGGTTATCATACGCTACGAATTTTCAATCCTATTTACCAATCGCAAGTGCATGATGTGGAAGGGAAGTTTGTAAAGCAGTTTGTTCCAGAATTGCGTAACGTACCTGTCAGTCTAATCCACAAACCCTGGGAAATGACTACAATGGAACAAATGATGTACAAATGTCGAATTGGCATAGATTATCCAGAACCGATCGTGGACTATGAGCGAGTGATCAAAGAAAATAAGGATAGATATTGGGTGGTGCGACAGAGTCGAGAGGTGCGATCCTTTTTGCCGCAGATTTGGGATCGACATTGTTTGCCGCAGAATGTGAAGGAGTATGAAGGGATGCGAGAGAATAGAGGTAGTTAGTGTTTACAAATAGTGTGTATGAGTATTAGCTCATACACACTATTTGTAAACACGACTAAAAAGGGCTTGTGGTTCCCAAAAGCTTACTGCTTCAAAAACCTTATCACGCCATAATCAGTATCACGACGTATAGACAACCAGTATATCCCTGAGGGAATGGAAGTAAGTTCCAAGTCTAACTGATCAACATTTGGACCAACCGTCTGTCGATGTATCATCTCCCCAATGGTAGAGTAAATAAGAAGCTCTGTAGGTTGGTTACTAGTGGGAAGCTTGACTGTTAAGAAGCCAGCAGTAGGATTGGGAAAAACTTTGACTTGCAGCTTGTTTATACGGCTTCCATTTACACTCGTCACTCTAACTACATCAATATTTTGCTGAGCTAAATTAGAAATTCTTTCTGGCCAACCTCCTCCGGTTGGTACCAGGATGGTCTGGTATTGATAAGCATCATTGGCAATGGGTACATCAAGTGGGATGTATAATTTTGCAGTCATTGTATTCCGGCCTTCAGTAGCCGTCTGCCTAAACTCTTGAAAGGTTGTAAAAGGGGACTGATCCAACTGTAACCATACTACAATCTCCTGCCCAGCAGCAGCAATATAATCAATGTCTATTGTTGCTGAATCCCCCGGACTCACACTTTCAGGGCCAACACTGGAAATAATTAATTGGCTATCCTCGCCTAAAACTGTAATTTGATTCTGAATCAATTCGGAGAAACTATTATTCACATCTTCTCCATCTGGAGCAATAAAAGCGAGGTAGCGATATACATTAGTACCTGCTGTTATGTCTATTGGAATATCAAGGACTGCATTAAGCATCCCAGAACCGGCATTTACATCCAAGCGAACCTGAGTAAACACTGAGAAAGGATCTGTATCCAACTGAAACCAAACCACAATATCCTGATCATCCGTTGCGAGGTAACTCACATCTACTGTTACCTGTTCGCCTGGAGATACAACGGCAGGACCCGCAATTGATAGAATGGCAGGATCAAGACTGGCCATACCTCCACAATTTGCTGGAGAACCATCTCCAGGATTGAGAGGAGCAAAACCAAATTCGTCTTGATCAGTTAGTGCACTAATCGCATCGGCTACACCATCATAAGCCGGCTTGGGCGTATAATCATCTCCTTCTACAATGCTTGCATCTTGGCAATTAATGAAAAAAGGAGCATTGGAAAGCGTAATCCAATTGTCCTCGTCTCGAAGGCCCCAAAATAGTATTTCATGGCAGTTGGGCTGAGACAAGGCCATCTCACAATAGGCTCGGTAAGCAACTTCTTGAAACGCTTCGTCTCGGTCATTATCACAAATTCGAATGTCTAATTCCGTAATGGCCACCTCAAGGTCTGCACTTGCCAGGTCCTCTATAGATTGTTCTACGGCATCGATAAAGCCCTGATTAACTACTCCTGAAGGGCTCACTACTTCGGATAGTATCAGGTGAGACTGAAACCCAACTCCATCAATAGGTGCGCCACAGACTTTTAATGCCTTGGCCTGATCCCGCATAAACCGATTCTTAGAAGCCATTGAGGTATCGAAAAGTTCAATGCCGTAATCATTGATGTGTAAGCGCGCACTGGGTTGTGCTTCTCTGGCCCAAACGAACACCATTTTGATGTAATTCTCATAAGTTGCTTCTCCCCAATCGGTCATGCTACCATCATTTGCTCTACGGTACCAAGTACCTCGCCTCCATATGCGTTGTCCATTAGGAGCATCATCAGATATGGCTTCATTGATTACGTCCCACTCATCGACTCTATCACCGCAGATTTGCCCCAAGGCTAAGATATACTTTCTGGTGAAGTCAAAAACTTCCTGCCCTGTCCAGGTAGGTCCTACAAGATTGAGCCAATCAGGAGCTTGATTAAACCAAATCATAGCATGACCACGCTTACGCAGGTCTGCCCAATTTTCGTTACTTAGAAAAGCCTCAATATTTTCTTCTGTGAGTGTTGCTCTGAGTTGCTCTACTGTAAGGTTATGAATATCATCTGGCTCAGTTGATGGAAGGATAAACGCCATTTTCATGTAGTTTTCAAGTACTACTGCATTGTATTCCTGCCTTAGGTGTACATCTGCTAAGCCATTTCTAAAGTTGGCCGGATCGTCAAGATGATCATTACTGATAAGGTTCCCAATATAAACTTTCTTGGGGGCGGCAAGTTCTTTGAGGCTTGTTTGTGCGTCCAGTGGCTTACCAATAAACAATATCAATGTGATGGCAATCAACATTCCTGATACAGACTTGAGGGCTGATTTTACCGATAAACTGTCATTGTAAAGATTAGTAAGGCATAGATTGTATTTTGTATTCAATTGGTTTTGGTTGTACATAAATTATTAGGTTTTCAACAGTATAAACTAAAGAGATATTTACTATCTGGTAGTATTATTTTATTTAAGATAGATTTTGGGCGGGCTTCAATCAGACGTTAATAAGAGCCTGACTAATGTAAGTTAAATATTTCATTTTATTTACCACTAAATGCATCTTCATCCGCCTTCTTCTGTTCTTCTTCAGTTAAATCTGTTGGGATTAACATAGAATCAGCTATCTCCTCGTCTGTATATTGTTTTTTGAGTTATTGATATATTTGCTCATATTTCTTCATCGTCTATGTATTTAAATAGTAGTAATCTCGAGGCTTCTAAGAATACAGCCATTTGATTTCCGACCTGAACAAAACCATAACTTTTACAATAGGCTATTAATTTTCATCTGCTTCAACATAGCCGCTTACTTTGCTGTATTTAGATCTCCATATGTATTAAGAAAAATTTCTCTAAGGGTGTCTTGATGACCCCATCCCTCACAGGCATTTACTACTATTTCATAAGCTTGAACTCTGAATATTTCTTCTATATTATGTTGGCTTGCAAGTTGTAAAGCCTCTTCAAAAAGATTTTCTGGTTTTGTATAAAATTCTTCCGAATCAGGGCCAAATTCACTGCTAAACCAAGATACAGACTCAGCATAACAAAGCATTAGCTCAACTAAATATTTGGGCTCTTTGCTGATTTTCTTGAAGTCATTTATTGCTTTTCTGGCTACAGAAAATCTGAGTTTAGGGAAGCCTCTTGTTTTTCCTTCGATAAACTCTTTCTCAATAATCTCTTTGTATTTCTTCAAAGTTTCTTCAAGTTTTGAGGGATCATCTTGAGTATAATAATATTCTTTAACTTGTTTGAACTTCTTGCTCAGAGCTACAATTTCATCTATTAGTTCTGCTTTGGTTTTTTTGTTTAACTTCTTTTTTAGTTCTCTTATTGACAGTTTACTCATACCTTAAAATGATTAATATTTTCCCGATTTCCAAAAGTTCCAGATTTCAAAGGCTTCTATAACGCTTTGATTAGCTTTCAAGTTTTTTAGTTTGGATAGAACTACGTCTAAAGTTGTTTCACTTCCTTTAGGACTTACTTCAAGTGATATTTCATTTATTTCATCAAAATTCCCTTCTTCTGTTGCGATTCCTAGTACGTCAACTTTTGTTAGATTGGTTTTCCCATTTCTCGTCTTTAAGTTTATTTCTGCTTCAAATGGAAATTCCAATGCTTCTTCAAAAAAATAGTACCATCCCATATTTACTTCATAATCATCGTAGCAATCCACGATTATTTCATAATCTATCTTATGTCGTATTTCTTCTGAAGTCATTTTGCTCAGTCTTATATTATAATTA